>NZ_CAJXMA010000046.1:0-23578 GCF_913056445.1 uncultured Halovibrio sp. | reverse complement strand
GGTGGGGTGCCGGGTAGGGTGGCGTGCGCCATCCCCGCGCCTGGCTGAACGAGCCCGCCACTGAGTGCACGGAGGCAACCTCCAACGCCACCTCCCGCGCCAACGGTGGCAGCAGCCCTGACAAGCGGCTCGCCAGCATGCTCTTGCCGGTCCCGGGCGGACCGTGGAACAGCAGGTTGTGGCCCCCGGCAGCGGCGATCTCCAGGGCCCGCTTGGGAATGTGCTGCCCCTGAACGTCCGCCAGATCCGGCACCGCTCCCTGCCCCAGGTCGTCCGCCTCGCGGGGCGCAATGGCCGTCAGCCGCTGTTCGCCTTTGAGGTGGGCACAGACGCCGAGCAGATGGTCCGCGGCGAAGGTATCCTCCTGGCTGGCAAGGGCTGCTTCGTCGGCATTGCCTGCGGGCACCATTATGGTGCGCTCCATTCCGCGCGCGCCCATCACGGCGGGCAGTATGCCCTCCAATGGACGCAGGCTGCCGTCCAGCGCGAGTTCTCCCAGGAACTCCATCCCGGCCACGGCCTCCGGCTCAACCTGCCCGGACGCGGCCAGTATGCCCAGGGCGATGGGTAGATCGAAGCGGCTGCCTTCCTTGGGCAGATCGGCGGGCGCCAGGTTGATGGTGATGCGGCGGGCGGGGAAATCGAAACCGCTGTTGAGCAGGGCACTGCGCACCCGGTCCTTACTCTCGCGCACGCCCGCCTCGGGCATGCCTACAATGGACAGTGACGGCAGGCCGCCGGAAAGGTGGGTCTCAACGGTAACGGCGGGGGCATCCACGCCCACCCTTGCCCGTGTGTGGATCACGGCAAAACTCATGGCAACATCCCTGTTGTTGGTGGTGTTGTGCGGTTACTGCTGGTCGCGGCCCAGTTGCTCTTCCAGCGCCGCAACGCGCTTCTCAAGCGCCTCGACCTTCTCCCGCGTGCGGGTAAGGACGGCGGACTGGGCATCGAACTCTTCCCGCGTTACCAGATCCAGTCGATCGAGTACCGAGGTCACCGCCATGCGCACGTGCTGCTCCACGTCGTCCCGGGCCACCCGGGCCATATCCGGCATGAACTGGTCCAGTTGACCACGCAGTTCGCTGAAAAGATCCTGGGGGCTACGGGGCATGGCTCCACTCCTCGGTTCATTAATGGCGGTATGCTAGCACAGCGGCCAGGGCGCTCCCACAGGCCGCCGGACGCCCAATGTTGGGTCACGTCGGGTGCGAATGCGCTACAATGGGGCAATGCAGCCGGGCCGAACCCCGGCGGCATCAGATAACTTCCTGTTTTTACAGTTCGTTTCTGCGTTGGCACAGGGCGTGCAAAGGCCTGCGCAGAGTCCGCACAACCTGCTGCGGGCCTGGTACGCACCCCGATTAAGGCCGCCATACCCAGTTCGGCTGGGCCGGCAACGAAAGGAGAAACCCATGAAACTTGTGACAGCGATTATTAAGCCGTTCAAGCTTGATGACGTGCGCGAAGCCCTGTCCGAAATCGGTGTCCAGGGTGTCACCGTCACGGAAGTCAAAGGCTTCGGCCGGCAGAAAGGCCACACCGAACTCTATCGCGGCGCGGAATACGTCGTTGATTTCCTGCCCAAGGTGAAAGTCGAGATCGCCATCAGCGAAAAGCTGCTGGACCAGGTCATCGAGTCCATCTCGAAGGCCGCCAATACCGGCAAGATCGGTGACGGCAAGATCTTCGTCAGTGAGATGGAGCAGGCGATCCGGATCCGGACCGGCGAGACCGGCGAGGAAGCTGTCTGACGGCCGGTCACTCCAGACGCCAGAACACCATTCCCGAAGTTGAAAAGCCTTGTGCGGAGGGCTTATTCCAATGGAAAACACAGTTAACGAACTGCAGTTTGCGCTCGATACCTTCTACTTCCTGATCTGTGGTGCCTTCGTCATGTGGATGGCGGCAGGCTTCACCATGCTTGAGTCCGGACTGGTCCGGGCCAAGAACACCACCGAGATCCTGACCAAGAACGTTGGTCTCTATTCCATCGCCTGCATCATGTACATGGTCTGCGGTTACGCCATCATGTACGGCGGCGGCACCTTCCTGTCCGGCATCATGGACCCCGGTGTCTCCGAAGGCTTCACCTATGAAGCGGTTTCGACCTACGCGCCGGCCTCGGATTTCTTCTTCCAGGTCGTGTTCGTGGCAACCGCCATGTCCATCGTCTCCGGGGCCGTGGCTGAACGGATGAAGCTCTGGGCGTTCTTCGCCTTCACCGTTGTCCTGACCGGTTTCATCTATCCGATGGAAGGTGCATGGACCTGGGGCGGTGCGGCCGTATTCGGCATGTACAACCTCGCTGAGCTCGGCTTCAGTGACTTTGCCGGTTCCGGCATCGTGCACATGGCCGGCGCGGCCGCTGCCCTGGCCGGCGTTCTGCTGCTGGGCCCGCGTAAGGGCAAGTACGGTCCCAATGGTGAGGTGCGTGCGATTCCGGGCGCCAACCTGCCGCTGGCCACACTGGGCACCTTCATCCTCTGGATGGGCTGGTTCGGCTTCAACGGCGGTTCCGTGCTGGCAGCGGCCAGCGTTGAGTCCGCCAATTCCATAGCCATTGTGTTCCTCAACACCAACACCGCTGCTGCCGGTGGTGCCGTGGCTGCACTGATCGTCTCCCGGCTGATGTTCGGCAAGGCCGACCTGACCATGCTCCTCAACGGGGCGTTGGCCGGACTGGTTGCCATTACCGCCGAGCCCTCCACCCCGACACCGCTGACTGCCACGCTCTTCGGCGCCCTTGGCGGTATCCTGGTGGTCTTCTCGATCGTGACACTGGACAAGTTGCGCATCGACGATCCGGTAGGCGCCATCTCCGTCCACGGTACTGTGGGTCTCCTGGGCCTGCTGCTGGTGCCGATCACCAACGGCGGCGCGAGCTTCAGCGGCCAGATCATCGGTGCCCTGACCATCTTCGTCTGGGTCTTCGTGGCCAGCCTGGTTGTCTGGGGCATCCTCAAGGCCGTGATGGGCATCCGGGTCACCGAGGAGCAGGAGTACGAAGGCCTCGACATTGCCGAGTGCGGCATGGAAGCCTACCCCGAGTTCGAACACACCAGCTGATCCGGACAACGCGTAACAAAGCAGGCAAGACAGGGGCGCCCCCACGGGGCGCCCTTTTTCATGGTTCAGCCAGTACCGGCTGCCACCACGCGCACCACCGCATCGCCACGATTGGATGGCAGCTCCACGTATTCCCGGTATTCCGCCGGGTCATGGACCCGCACGCCGGCAAAACCAGCCCCCCGGAATACCCGCTCCACCTCGCCAGCATCCGCGAAATGGAAGGTCACATCACTGTCACTGAGCCGCCCCAGCGCGTTCGCCCCCATACGGATGGCCCGACTGAACGCGCCACTGCGTGGCACAAGATAGGTCTCCATGAGATATCGACTGCCTGGATGGCGCGCACCAAGAGCGGCTATGCGTTCCCAGAACGGGACCATATCCTCAAGCGTGAAGTAACTGGTCAGCCCCTCGGTGATCACCACAATGGGCTCACCGGGCCGGAAGCACTGCTCAACCACGCTTTCCATGGATTCCGCCCCCTCCCGGTGAAAGACATTGAGTGGTAACACCTGATGCCCCTCGCTCAAGGCCCCCTCCTGCTCCAGGGCACGGCGCTTGCGCTCGGCCATGCCCGGCATGTCGGTCTCCATATAGGTCAGCTCCGGGAAACACTGCCGGAAGCGGTGGCCTCGGGGGGACAGGCCGCTGGCAATCTCCAGCACCTGGGTAACACCCTCCTCCCGGATCCAGTGCTCCAGAAGGTGGTCCATGATGCGGTGGCGCTGCAGCAGGATGGTGCGCAGGTTGCTGCCGCCCAGAGTGCGACTCAGCCATTCCACGGGTACCAGCCCGCGGTACAGCCAGGGCCCCGCCCCGGACCCAAGCCATTGTGGCGCCAGGTCGTTGCGGCGCCAGACCTCCCCGGTATAGAGGCCAGTGAAGCTTATGGATGCGGTGTCGTCGGACTGTCGTCTCATGATCCGGAGGCCTCCCCTGTCCATAGCCCTGAAGCGGCGGCCGCCCGCTGCCAGTAGACCAGCATCGCCAGGCCCACACCGGCAACCGGCAATGAAAGCACCAGACTCCCGGACCAGCCCAGCAGGTGATAGAGCGCACCCGCTGTCAGTGCGCCCACCGCGGCCAGGCCGGAGACAACCGTATCGTTGATGCCCTGGATACGGTGCGCCCGCTCCGGTGAGTGGCACAGCGTCAGGAACGCGCTGCCACCCACGTAGAGAAAGTTCCAGGCGACCCCAAGGAGAATGAGTGACGGAACCACGAATACCGGCGCCCTGCCCGGCATCCCGATGAGGGCGGATAACGCCAGCAGCAGAAAACCGAGCGTCAGAACACGGCCATGCCCCAGTCTCTCCAGCAACCGCCCGGTGAAGAACGAGGGCAGGAACATGGCCACCACATGGAGCTGGATGGCCACGCCCACCAGCGTGTGGCTGCCCGGCCCGCTGTTGAGGGCCAGCGTGGACTGGACCATGAGCAGGTTCATGACCATATAGCCGGCGCCCGCGCAGTACATGGCCAGAAAAGCTCCGAAGCCGGCCATGGCGGGTGGGACGGCGGGCGCCGGCGCCGCCTTCCCTGCATCCGGTGCTGTCCCTCCGGCATTGAGCCCCGGCACCGTGAGCATGACCAGGAAAGTGACCGCACCAGCCAGTGAGAAGATCAGGTAACTGTGGGCGAAGGACTGGCCTTCGAACAGGGCCCCGGCTTCCAGCGTGAGCAATGGCGCCAGGATGCCGGCCAGGACGCCACCCGCTGTGACCAGCGCCACCGCCCGCCCTCTCAGCTCCGCTTCAACCCCATCGGTGGCGGCGAACCGGTAGTAGTTGGCGTGGGTAATGAAGATGCCCAGCAGCACATGGCTGAGGATCAGCCCGGTGAAGGAGCCACCGCGGATGGCCAGATAGCCGGTCACACCCGCCGCCATGGCGAAACAGGCGCCCATCAGGAAGACGGGCCGCCGCCCCAGAGCTCCCATGAGCCTTGAGACCGGGTAGGCGCACAGGATCACAACCGCGAACTGCAGGCCATAGGGCAGTGTGGTCATCCAGGGGGTGGGCGCCAGTTCCGAGCCCACAATCGCGGCGACCGACACCGAGGCCACCGCACAGGTCAGAAACAGGGCCTGGCACAGAGCCAGCAGATAGACACGTTGCTGTTGTCGGGTCATTCAGAGCACTCCTTTGCGTTTGCGTCCGGTTTCAGTCGAGGCTTCACCCTTCGCCGCCGACGGGATGATCCTCGCCGATGATATCCTGCAGGAAGGGCGGTGTCGCCAGGGCTCCCCGGTGCACGTCCGCGCTGTAGTAGCGGGTCGGGAAGGGGCGCGCCCCGGCATCCGCCTCCCGGAAGTGTTCGAGCGGCGTCACCTTGCCCGCAATGGTGCAGCTCCACCAGCCCGTGGGGTAGACGGGCTGCGGGAACACCAGCGTCTTGCTGTGATGGTAGCCCGCAGCTTTCATGTCCTCATGCGCCTTGCGGATGATCGATTTCGGCCGCTCCATCAGCGGCGACTCGGTCTGCTGCACCATCAGGCCGTTCTCCCCCAGCGCCATGTAGCAGTCGCGGTAGAAATCCTTCGTGAACAGCCCTTCCGCGGGGCCCACCGGGTCCGTGCTGTCGATGATGATGACATCGAAATAGCCCGGATCCGTGTCCTGGATCCACTTGATGCCGTCGCCAAAGAAGAAATTCGCGCGCGGATCCTCATTCGCCTCGCACAGCTCCGGGAACCACTGCTCGGAAAGCTCTGTCACACGCTGATCGATTTCCGCCTGCCAGACCTCTTCCACACCGTCATGGCGCAGCACCTCGCGCAGCGTGCCGCAGTCACCACCGCCAATGATGGCGACCCGCCTGGGATTGCGGTGAGTGAACAGCACCGGATGGGCCATCATCTCGTGGTAAAGGAAGTTGTCCCGGGTGGAGAGCATGACGCAGCCATCAATCGCCATCAGATACCCGAATGTCTCGGTCTCGTAGATGCTGATGCTCTGGTAGGGCGACTGCTCCGCGTGCACCCTCCCCTTGATACGGAGCGAGAAGGCAATGGACTCCTCCGGGTAGATCTCGGTGAACCAGTTATCGTCGAGTCCGCTCATGGCTCTCTCCTGCGCCTGGGTAAAGGGATCATTGTACGACCCGCCGGCAACGGACAGAAGCCTGTTCCATAAACGCCCGCGGCCTTACAATCCCCGGAAAGCCATCTGCCCGGAGCCCGCATGCACAGTGATACCCCTGGCCGCACCTGGAACATCGATCGCTGGAGCGAGGGCTACGTCACGGTCGGCACCGGAGGTGAGCTGCGCATCAACCCCGATACCCGAAGCCCAGGGGTGTCGCTCGCCAAGGTCGTGGCACAGGTGCAGCGCGAGGGTGCCCGCCTGCCAGTGCTGATCCGCTTCAGCGACATTCTCCGCCACCGTGTGAACCGTCTGTGCCGTGCTTTCAATGAGCCCATCCGGAACCTTGGCTACGAGGGAGGCTACACCGCTGTCTATCCCATCAAGGTCAACCAGCAGCGCCGCGTGGTGGAAGAGATCCTGCGCAGCGAACCGGCCGCGGGAGAGGGCCAGATCGGTCTGGAGGCCGGCAGCAAGCCGGAACTCTTCGCGGTGCTGGCTCTGGCCCCACCCAATGCCCGCATCATCTGCAACGGCTACAAGGACCGCGAGACCATCCGCCTCGCCCTGATGGGGCAGCGCCTCGGCCACCGTGTCTTCATCGTGGTGGAGAAAGCCTCGGAGCTGCCGCTGATCCTGGACGAATCCCGCCGGCTGGGTGTCCGCCCTCTCATCGGGGTTCGCGCGCGGCTGGCCACCATTGGCGAGGGCAACTGGCAGAACACCGGCGGCGAGAAGTCCAAGTTCGGGCTCTCCGCGCAACAGGTCCTGACGGTGGTGGAGCAGCTGCGTGAGGCCGATGCCCTGGATCGCCTGCAGCTGCTGCATTTCCACCTGGGGTCCCAGATCGCCAACATCCGGGACATCCAGACCGGCCTGCGCGAGGCGGCACGCTTTCACCATACCCTGCACGAAGCGGGCGCGCCCCTGAATACCGTGGACGTGGGCGGCGGCCTGGGCGTGGACTACGAGGGCACCCGTTCGCGCAGTGCCTGCTCCATGAACTACAGCATGGAGGAATACGCCCGCCAGGTGGTGCAGACCTTCCACGAGTCCTGCACCCATAACAACCTGCCCCACCCGCACCTGATCACCGAATCCGGCCGCGCCATGACCGCCCATCACGCGGTACTGGTGACCAACATCATTGACCGGGAAGCGCCCGAGGCGGCCATCCCGGAAGCGGTCCCCGAAACCGCCCCGGCGCCACTGCGCAGCCTCTGGGCGGATTATCAGGCGCTCAGCGGCGACGGGCCCGAACGCTCGGCCGTCGAGATCCATCATGATGCGGCGCAGGCCATGGCGGACGTTCAGACCGAATTCGCCCATGGACTGCTCTCTCTGCAGCAGCGCGCCCAGGCGGAACAGCTCCAGCGCCAGGTGGCCATGCGGCTGCGCACCCGCCTCAACCCCGGCAACCGCGTGCACCGCGACCTGCTTGATGAGCTTAACGAACAGTGCGCGGAACGGCTGTTCATGAATCTTTCGATCTTCCAGTCACTGCCGGACATCTGGGGCATTGACCAGATATTCCCCATCCTGCCGCTGCAGGGACTGGACCAGCCGACCACGCGACGGGCGGTGCTGAGGGACATGACCTGCGACTCCGATGGCCGCATCGACCACTACGTGGATGGCGACGGGATTGAGACCAGCCTGCCCCTGCCCGATGCCACGGACGTGGATCAGCTCGCCTTCTTCATGACAGGCGCCTACCAGGAGATCCTGGGGGACATGCACAACCTGTTCGGCGACACGGACGCCGCTGATGTCAGCCTGGATGCCGCGGGCAACGCCCAGGTCACCCACCTGGCCCAGGGTGAGACGCTGGCCAGCGTGCTGCGCCAGGTCAACCATGACCCGGAGAACCTGTTCCGCCAGCTGGAATCCCGGATCGAGACCGCCGGACTGGCGGACGAGGAGCGTCTGCGGCTTCTGGAACAGATCCGCCAGGGGCTGGGGAGCTACACTTACCTCACCGACCACTGATCCGTACCCGTACCGCCCGCGTAATTCTGTCCAGGTTTGGATTTCCCAACATGGCAACGGGCACCTACAATGGAACTCATAAGAAGCAGCCAGACGGCAGCAACCAAGAGTCGCAACGTGACCACAGCCCCGGACAGTTCGCGCGCCGAGCGCAGCAAGGACCACTGGAGCCAGCTTCTGGAGCGGGTCGCCAGTCATCAGGACAGGGCGGCCTTCCACGAGCTGTTCGAGCACTTCGGTCCCCAGATCAAGTACTATGCCATTTCCAATGGCATCGCCCATCAGGCGGAAGAGCTCGTCCAGGAGGTCATGATTTCCATCTGGCGACGGGCGTGCACCTATGACTGGCGCAAAGCGGCTGCCTCCACCTGGATCTTCACCATTGCCCGTAACCAGCGCATCGATATGCTGCGCAAGATCCAGCGCGGCAGCGCCGAGATGGCCATCGAAACGGAAGACCTTTGGCAGATTCCCGGGGACGATGAGAAGGATCCAGTGCCCTCCCTTCACCGTATCATTGCCGAACGGCGTATCCGTGACTCCTTCGAACATCTGCCACAGGAACAGCTGACCGTGCTCAAACAGGTCTATCTCGAACACAAGTCGCACCAGGCCGTGGCTGAGGATCTCGACATTCCACTCGGTACCGTCAAGAGCCGTGTCCGTCTGGCACTGGGCAAACTGAAAGTGATTCTTCAGGATCAGGATCTATGAGTACCCATCATCCCGATGAAGTCCTTCTGATGGAGTACAGTGCGGGAACGCTCTCCGAGCCCATGGCCCTGTGCATGCGTATGCATCTCGACCGGTGCTCCCATTGCCGCGGCCAGCTGGACATGCTGAACAGTCTGGGCGCGATCATGCTCGACCACAGCCAACAGGCCAGCCGGGTCTCCGACGATCTGTTCGACAATATTGTCGCGCAGATTGACAGCGAACCGGCGCCCCGTGAGGCGGAGACGGAAAAGCCCACCCATGATTCCCCGCTCGAACGGCTGCTTGGCAGTGACCTTCAGGAGCTGCCCTGGAAGCGCCAGCTGGCGGATGTCAGCGTCTATGACCTGAGCGACCGCTTTCCCGGGGATGAGCGCGTCACCCTGCAGAAGCTGTGCGCGGGTGGACGGGCCCCTTCCCACAGTCACCACGGCTCCGAGGCCACACTGGTGCTGACCGGTGCCTTTGCCGATGCCAATGGTGTATTCAGCAAAGGGGACTTCGTGATCCTTGATCAGCACCACGACCACCAGCCGGTGGCACTGCACGGTGAGGACTGCATCACCCTCTCGGTGATGGACGCCCCCGTGAAGCTCACCGGCCGGCTGACGCGGCTGCTCAACCCCTTCATCCGCTAGCCCCGGGGCTGATGGATACCCTGGTTGCCGGAATCAGTGGTGGCATCGGCCTGGCGCTGGCGGCCCATGAGCTGCAGCGCAATCCCGAAACCCATGTGGTCGGACTGAGCCGTAACGCTTCCCGGAACCACGAGGCCTGCGCCCTGGCGGAGGCCTTTCCCGGGCGGCTCAGCCTGGTGGATGCGGATGTGGCCGAGAGGGGCACCCTGGATGCTGCCCTTTCTGACCATTTACCCGGGGATGCCCGGGTTACCCGCATTCTCTATGCCGTTGGTGTGCTCCATGGCGAAGGGCTGTTTCCGGAAAAACGGCTGGAGGACGTGGACCCGGAGGCCATGCTGTACAGCTACCGGGTCAATACGCTGGGATTCCTCAACACCGTACAGGCGCTGCTCCCATGGCTGCGCCACCGCGATGCCAAGCTGATCGCCGCGGTTTCCGCCAAAGTCGGCTCCATTGGCGATAACAGCTATGGCGGCTGGTACGGCTACCGCTGCAGCAAGGCCGCCCTCAATATGGCGGTGCGCAATCTCGCTATCGAAACACAGCGCCGGCTGCGGCCCGCAACCGTGGTGGCCCTTCACCCCGGCACCACCGAAACGGCCCTGACCGCCCCCTTCCCACAGTCCCTGGCTCACCTCAAGGTGCACAGTCCCGCTGATACCGCCGCCAACCTGTGGACGGTTTTGGACGGGCTGGGTCCCGAGGACAGCGGTCGCTTCCTGAGCTGGGATGGCTCGGAACTTCCCTGGTAACCCTGAACCAGCAGCCCGCCTCATCCGTAATCACTGTTACATCCTGAATCTCCATTCACCTCACCATAGCGAGGCGTTTCATGGCCTACGATGCACCGGTTACCGATTACCGCTTCCTCCTTTACAACGTACTCGGCGCCGATCGCCTGTGCGAACTTGAGCCCTACGCCGAGGCCACTCCGGATCTGATCAACGCCATCCTTGAGGAAGGCGGGCGTTTCATGCGGGACATCATGGAACCCACCAATGTGCCGGGTGACCGTGAGGGCTGCCAGTTCAATCCGGACGATGCCAGCGTCACAACGCCTTCTGGTTTCCAGGAGGCCTACCGCCAGTTCTCCGAAGGCGGCTGGACCTCGCTGGACGCGCCAGTCGAGTACGGCGGCCAGGGCCTGCCGCACATCCTCAAGTTCATTATCGATGAGATGGTGTGCGCCACCAACCTGTCGCTGGGCATGTACCCGGGGCTGACCCACGGCGCCATCAGCACCCTGCACGAGCACGGCTCCCGGGAACTGAAGGACACCTACCTGGAGAAACTGATCTCCGGCGAATGGACCGGCACCATGTGCCTGACCGAACCCCAGTGCGGCACCGACCTGGGCCTGATCCGCACCAAGGCCCAACCGGATGCCGACGGCAGCTATCGGGTCAGCGGCACCAAGATCTGGATCACCGGCGGTGAGCACGACCTGACAGACAACATCGTGCACCTGGTGCTGGCCAAGCTGCCAGACGCGCCCAAGGGCACCAAGGGCATCTCTCTGTTCGTGGTGCCCAAGGTCATCCCCGAAACCGGTGAGCGCAACAGCATCTTCTGTGGTGGTCTGGAGCACAAGATGGGGATCAAGGGCTCTGCCACCTGTGTCATGAACATGGACGAAGCCAGGGGCTGGCTGGTGGGTGAACCCCATGACGGCATGCGCCAGATGTTCACCATGATGAACGAAGCCCGGCTGATGGTAGGCATGCAGGGGCTTGGCCTGGCCGAATCCGCCTACCAGGTGAGCCTCGGGTTCGCGAAGGAGCGCCTGCAGAGCCGCTCCCTGGCCGGCCCGAAAAACCCGGAGGGCCCTGCAGACCCGGTCATTGTCCACCCGGACGTGCGCCGCATGCTGATGCGCCAGAAAGTGCTTAACGAAGGCATGCGCGCCATGGCCCTGTACGCCGGGCATCAGCTGGACCTTTCCAAGGCCCACCCGGACGCGGAGACCCGCCAGACGGCGGACGACATCGTCCAGATCATGACCCCTGTGGTGAAAGCCTTCCTTACGGACGAGGGCTACGCCAACGCCAACACCGGCCTGCAGGTGCTGGGCGGTTCCGGCTTCACCCAGGACTGGCCCATTGAGCAGTACGTGCGCGACGGTCGCATCGCGCGCATCTATGAAGGCACCAATGGCATCCAGGCCATGGACCTGGTCGGACGCAAGCTCAGCCTGCACAAGGGCCGCCTGGTGCAGAGCCTGTTCGCAGACATGACCGACTACCTGAAACAGCATCCCGACTGCGCTCACCGGGACCAGCTGAAAGCCGCACTGGCAACTCTGGAAGAAGCCGTCAACTGGCTGAACACCAACGCACGGCAGGACCCGGAGCAGGCTGGTGCCGCGGCCTCGCCCTTCCTGCGACTCACGGGGCTTACCGTCATCGCCTTCATGTGGGTGCGCATGGCTGAGGCTGCCCGGCAGGCTATCGCCAGCGGCGAGGGCAACCAGGCCTTCAATGAGGCCAAACAGGTCTCAGCGCGTTTCTTCTTCGACAAGCTTCTTCCGGAGAAGGATGCCCTGCTCGCGGACATCGTGGACGGCAAGGAGAGTCTTATGGCCCTTGATGACGACCAGTGGGCCCTGTAAACCATCACGCCGCACCCGACGCCGGGCCCAGTGCCCGGCGTTTTTGTGTGCGACCCATGCCTGGCGTAAACTCCGACCATGAAGCGACTACACCACCTGACACTGCTGATGACCTTCCTGGTCGGGCTCTACACGGTCCCCAGCCCGGCACACCCTCATGAGGACACCGACAGCGAGGCGGAGGCAACCTCCGAACCGCACCCCCGGGAGCGCATGCTCGGCGAGTCAAGCATCCTCCAGCCCCACCGGCGCAACTACCTGCTGCCGGCCACGCGGACAGGATCGCCCAACCAGATACCCACCACCCCCACCTATACGCCGCAACCCCATGGCGAGCAGGTGGAAAAGGAGGAGGTCAAGTTCCAGCTCAGCTTCCGCCTGCCCCTGCTGACCGGTGTGTTTGAAGGCCCCAACCGGCTGTGGTTCGGCTACACCCAGCTGGCGTTCTGGCAGCTGTACAACACCGAGGAATCCTCGCCGTTCCGCGAGATCAACTTCGAACCCGAAATCTTCATGACCCATAACCTGGGGTGGGAGATTGGCCCGGGCGAACTCGAGACGCTCATCATCGGTCTCAATCATGAATCGAATGGCCGTGAAGAGCCTTTTTCGCGCAGCTGGAACCGCGTGAAGGCGGGCATGGTCTACAGCACCGACAACTGGACGATCGCCCTGGAGCCCTGGTACCGGCTCAAGCCCTCAAGGGCAGAAGACGATAACCCGGACATTGAGCGGTATCTCGGATATGGCGAGCTCAACGCGGTCTACAACCCCACGGGAACCCACGCACTCGGCATCTCGCTGATGAATAATCTGAGGGATGAAAACAACCGGACCTCCGTCGAGATCAACTGGTCCTTCCCGGTAAGCGAGTCCATCAAGGCCCACATCCAGTACTACAACGGCTACGGTGAGTCCCTCATCGACTACAACGAACGCACCCACCGCATCGGGCTGGGCGTCTCCCTGAACGACTGGCTCTGAGCAACAGCGGAATCGGAAAGGAATGGGCAGGCGGACGCCTGCCCATGGAAGGGGCTGCCGGCCAGCCGAGGAGCCTGACCGGTAACCGGCTGCATCACAATGCACGGGCAAACCCGCTCTTCCCTGAACCCGCGCCTTGATGCTGGTTACACTTTACTCACGGCAATCGATGATGGAAAATGATTATTTCTATTCGATCCGTGAGTTATGCTCATGATTCAGCGGCACCATCTTGAAATCCTCATGGCCCTGCACGAAAAGGGCACCCTTGGCGAAGCCGCCAGTCACCTCTGCCTGACCCAGTCGGCCCTCTCCCATTCCATGCATAAGCTGGAGGAGCAGAGCGGGGCCCGGCTGTGGTCCAAGCAGGGCCGACGCCTGCAGCTGACGCAGGCCGGCAGCTACCTGCTGGAACTGGGCCAGCAGCTGCTGCCGCGTCTGCAGGAGGCGGATGCGACCCTGCGCGCCTTCGGTGAAGGGCGGCGCGGCCGCCTGCGGATCGGCATGGAATGCCATCCCTGCTACGAATGGCTGCTGACGGTTGTCCAGCCCTACCTGCGGCGCTGGCCGGACGTGGACCTGGACGTGATCCAGAAGTTCCGCTTCAACGGCCTCGAAGCCCTGACCCAGCACCGGATCGATATCCTCATCACCAGCGATCCCGTGTTCAGCAGTGACCTCTGCCACACACCGGTCTTTGACTACGAGCTCATGCTCGTGGCCGCGCAGGAACACGCCCTTGCCGGCGGCGGTGCCGTCACGCCGGAGCGCCTCAGCCAGACACGACTGATCCACTTCCCGGTGGCCCGGGAACGGCTGGATGTGTTCACTCACTTCCTCTCACCGGCCGGGCTGGAACCGCTCCACCAGCAGGAAGTGGAAGCCATGGAGATCATGCTCCAGCTGGTGGCGGCCAACCGGGGGGTCTGTACCCTGCCGGACTGGCTGGCTGAACGCTATCGCGACAGCCACCCCATCGCTACCCGGCGCCTGGGTGAGGAAGGGGTCCACAAGACACTGTATCTGGTGTACCGCCAGGCCGACGCCGGCATTGATTACCTGGCGGACTTCGTGGGTTACGGTCGGTAACCAGAGAGCAACACGGCATCCCGGGGCCGCCACTACACTGAGCGGAAAAGGGATGCTGATAATGAGCCGCATACTGATTCGGTTGCTACTCTACGGACTCCTGCTGCTGGCAGGCCCCGCGTCCGCAGAGACTGCCCAGTGGTCCGGGAACGAACGGAACCTCCCACTTGAGGGCCATACCCAGTCGTGGGTCGACACCAGTGGCGACGCCAGCCTCGGTGACGTCCGCAGCCTGCCGCGTGAAGCCTGGACCCCGGAAGAGCCGCCGTCCATCAGCCACGGCTATGTGGATGAGCCCTACTGGTTCCGGACCCGGATCCACAACCCCACGGACACTCCGCTCAATCCCTATCTGGAAATCGGTTACCCCGCACTGCACCACATTGACCTGCATGTACTCAGCGATGGCGAGACCGTCCAGACACAGACCATGGGCAATCAGCTGCCTTTCGGGCAGCGCCCGCTGGAACACCGTAATTTCGTGATTCCGCTGCAACTCGCACCCGGGGAAACACTGACGGTGCTCATGCGCGTGGAGACGGGCAGCTCCATGCAGGTGCCGCTAACCCTCTGGGAATCGGAAGCGTTTCTGGTCTATGAACAGTCCGACCTGCTGTTCCAGGGCATCTATTTCGGCATTGCCGTGGCCATGATCTTCTATCACATATTCGTCTACATCGCGGTGCGCGAACGGGCCTTCCTCTACTACATCGGTTACATCTCCGCCATGCCACTGTTCCTCGCCACGCTTGGCGGCCTCGCCTACCAGTTCCTCTGGCCCGGCGCGACCTGGTGGAACAACCAGCTGATGATGATCTTCCTGATGAGCGTGGTGGTCTTCGGTGCCCTGTTCACCATCCGCTTCCTGTCCATCAACAGCGACAACCATCCCTTCCTGCTGCGGGCTACCTCAAACCTGATCGCTGCCGCCCTGCTCATCATCCTGGTGGCCCTCTTCGTGCCCTTCAGCACCATTGTACTGCCGAGCATCGGCGTGGCCTTCGTGGCCTGCTGCCTGATGCTTCTTGTGGGAATTGTCCGTCTCCTCAAAGGAGTACAGGCAGCGCGTTACTATACGGTTGCCTGGTTCGCGATGCTTGCCGGCGGCATCATCCTGGCCCTGAGCAAATTCGCCCTGCTGCCCAACACCGTTTTCACCCAGAACGCGGTCCAGGTGGGCTCGGGCCTCGGAGTCATTGTGCTCTCATTCGCCATTGCGGATCGCCTCAACAAGGAGAAAAAAGCGGCGCTGGAGGCCCAGCAACAGGCCCTGCGCGAGGAGCGCAATGCCCGCATGGCACAGGCGGAGACACTGCGGGTCCAGGAAGAGGCCAATACACGCCTGGAGCATCGGGTGCACGAGCGTACCGAGGCCCTGGAAGCCGCCAATGCCAAGCTGCTGGAATTCAGCACCACGGACGCCCTCACCGGCCTGCGCAACCGCGGCTACTTCGAAGAGGTTTTCCCGAACTATTGCGTGGAAGCATTCCGTTACCGCCAGCCGCTGTCCGTAATGGTCCTGGACATTGACCACTTCAAGGCCTTCAACGACCGTTACGGGCACCTGGTGGGTGACGACTGCCTGCGGATGGTGGCGGAATGCATTGCCAACCTGGTGACACGCCCCGAGGACATTGTCGCCCGCTATGGTGGCGAGGAGTTCGTGGTGGTGCTCCCGGATACCACGGCTGAAGGGGCCCGCTGCGTGGCCGAGCGGATCCGCCGGCGGGTGGCCGAAACGCCTTTCCAGGTCTCCCGGGAGACCATCCACCTGACGGTAAGCATCGGCATCAGCGGCCGGATTCCCGAGACGGTTGAGATCACGCAGCGCCTGTTTGAGGACGCGGACCAGGCTCTATATGCCGCCAAGCATTCCGGACGCAACCGGGTCTTTGTCGGCAGCGATGGGCAACCGGCCTGATGGCTCTAGGAGCATGCCAGGCTGGCATCCAGACCCGGGGAAAGTATCTCGGCCATGGCCCCCATGAACTGGCGGCGGAGGAAGCGCTCCGTCTCCTTCTGGATGGCTTTCTGCTGCTCCGGGTACTCAATGTAATCCATACCGCGGAACAGCATGAACCGGACCACGGTCCGGGCAATGTCCAGCACCGTGGTCCGGTCCACCTGGGGGACCAGCTCCCGCTCGGTCACGTCATCGGCCATCTCGCTGGCGGCCTCCTCCAGCTGCCGCGCCAGGGCCTGCCTGAGCACCAGTGAGGGCCCGTGAAGTTCCCGCACCGCGACCATGACCACCGCCGGGTTAACGCGGAAGTACTCGTACACGAAATAGACCGAATCGTGGGCTGCCTGGTCCGAGGTCGCCGCCGCTGTGCGCAGACGCCGGACCTGACGCTTGACCTCGGAGGCGATGCATTCGAGCACGAACAGGCCGAAATCATCCAGATCCGAGAAGTGACGGTAAAAGGTGTTGGGATTGAGGCCGGCTTCACGGGCCAGCTCCCGGATACCCAGCGAACTGATGCTGCGACTGCTGGTCACCAGGCGCAGCGATGCCTGGAGCAGTTTCATCTTCCCTTCCGGGATGGACTGGGTGCCAGGTCCGATCATCGGCCTCTTTCCACTGGTTCACTCGGGTTCACGGGCCTTAGAATACGCGCTCAGCAGCACATTCGGACAGGCCACCCCCATCATGCCCACCACCTATGACGTCATCATCATCGGCGCCGGCGCCGCCGGGCTCATGTGCGCCGCGACTGCCGGCTACCGTGGCCGGCGTGTGCTGGTGATCGAGCACGCACGCCGCCCCGGGCGCAAGATCCTGATGTCCGGTGGGGGGCGCTGCAATTTTACCAACCTCAACAGCACCCCGGCGAACTTTCTCTCGGACAACCCGGGGTTCTGTATTTCCGCCCTCAAGCGCTACACCCCCGAACACTTCCTTGAGCTGGTGGAACGCCATGGCATCGAGCACGAGGAAAAAGCGGCGGGGCAGCTGTTCTGCCAGGACTCAAGCCGCGAGATCGTGGATCTTCTGATGACCGAGGCCGAGTGGGCTGGCGTCGATGTCATGACGCGCACGACGGTGGCAACGGTCGCCACCTCCGATAGCGGCTATACACTGGCGACCAGCGCTGGCGAATTCCACGCGGAAGCCCTGGTGGTTGCCTGCGGCGGCCTTTCCATCCCCACCATGGGGGCCACTGGTTTCGGCTATGAGCTGGCCCGCCAGTTCGGGCTCGATATCATACCCACCCGGGCCGGCCTGGTGCCCTTTACGCTAGCGCCGGAGCTCCGGGAGCAGCTGGCGCCACTGGCGGGCATCAGCTGCCCTGTGGCGGTCTCGTGCAACGGTGAACGATTCCGGGAACCCATGCTGGTGACCCATAAAGGGCTGAGCGGCCCCGCCATGCTGCAGATCTCCAGCTTCTGGGAACCCGGTGATGCCCTGGGGATCGACCTGCTGCCGGATCAGGATGCGAGCCAGTGGCTGACGGAACAGCGCCAGAAGCACCCGAACCGCAGCGCTGCACGGGCCCTCGGCGAGGAACTTCCGAAGCGCTTTGCCCAGGCCTTCTCGGAACTCCAGGGCTGGCGGGAACCGCTCCAGCATTTCAGCAGGGCAGACCTGACGCAGGCGGCACAGACCCTCAATGGCTGGCAGTTGACGCCGGCGGGCACCGAGGGTTACCGGACCGCCGAGGTTACCCTGGGCGGCGTGGATACTCGCTCGCTGTCCTCAAAAACCATGGAAGTCCACGACCAGCCCGGGCTTTTCTTCATCGGCGAGGTGGTGGACGTCACCGGCCACCTCGGCGGGCATAATTTCCAGTGGGCCTGGGCCTCCGGCGTCGCCGCCGGCCAGGCGGTCTAGGAGCAGCGTATGATCATCCTTGTTCTCGTCACCATCCTCTGGGCCTTTTCCTTCAGCCTGATCGGCGTCTATCTCGCCGGGAACGTGGACAACGACTTCGCCGTGCTGACCCGTGTGCTGTGCGGCGCGTTGGTGTTCCTGCCGCTTCTGCGCTGGCGCGGCGTTCCAGGCGGCTTCCGGCTGGGGATGATGCTGGTCGGCGCCAGCCAGTTCGGCATCACCTACCTGCTGCTGTACCGCTCATTCGCCTTCCTGACGGTGCCGGAGGTGTTGCTGTTCACAGTCTTCACGCCCATCTACATCACGCTTATGGATGACGCCCTCCACCGCCGGTTTGCCCCGGTGGCCCTTATGGCTGCCGCACTGGCCACGCTGGGGGCGGCGATCATCCGCTACGATGGGCTCAGTGAGTCCTACATCACCGGCTTTGTCATGCTGCAGGGCGCCAATCTCGCCTTTGCCGCCGGCCAGGTCGGGTACCGGCGCCTCTATGAGCGCTATTCGCTGACGGCGCCCGCCTGGCGGCTGTTCGGCTACTTCTTCCTGGGCGCCATACTGGTGGCGCTGCCGTCCTTCCTCATATTCGGCGACCGCACCATGCTGCCCGCCACGCCCTGGCAGTGGCTGGTTCTGGGCTGGCTGGGCTTCGCCGCCTCCGGGGCCGGCCTGTTCTTCTGGAACCAGGGGGCACGGAAAGTGGATGCGGGCACCCTGGCAGTCATGAACAATGCCCTGGTGCCCGCGGGACTGCTTGTGAACCTGCTGATCTGGAACCGGGATGCGGACCTGCTCGCGCTGGCTCTCGGCGGGGGACTGATCGGGATTTCGCTCTGGGTCAACCAGTACTTCCGCCCTGACCTGAAGGACGCTGCGGCATGAGCATCGACATGGAGGAACCTACACAGGTCCATACCCTGCGGACACCGGATAACCGGCAACTGGTGGGCCTGGAAACGGGCGCGGAAGACGGCATACCCGTAGTCTACGCGCACGGCATGCCCGGCTCAGCGCTGGAGGCTCTGTTCTTCCATGAACAGGCACGGATAGCCGGTTTCCGGATACTGGCGCTGGACAGGCCCGGCATCCGTGGCTCCAGTTACCAGCAGGACCGGACGCTGCTCGACTACCCCCGGGACCTGGCCCTGTTCCTGGATCACCTGGGGATCGATCGCTGCATCCACATGGGCTGGTCCAGTGGCGGATCCCGCACCCTGGCTGCCGCCCATGAACTGCCCGGGCGGATACGGCTCGCGATACTGCTCTCCAGCTATACCCATTTCCGGGAAATGGCCGGTGCCCGGCGACTGTTGCTGCGCACGCTCTGGCCCGGGCCTGTCATTGCGGATATCAGTCCCGCCCTGTTCCGGGCGACCGTCGCGCTGATCACCGCCATTGCCCAGCGGCGGCCTGATTTCTACATGGCCCGGGCACGCAGCCTGTTCAGCGACGCGGACCACGCCATCCTGGGAGATCCTGGCCAGATCCGGCGCTTCCGCGCCAGCCAGCTGGCCTGCCTCAACTCAGGCGCCCACGCCATTGCCACGGACCTGCTCACGGAGATGGGCGACTGGGGATTCCGGCTCGGGGCCATCCGGACACCAACACTGGTCCACCAGGGCGCCGAGGATCAGCTTCTGCCCCCGGCCTACGCCCGGCACCTGGCCGCAACCCTCCCTGATGCCGAACTCACCATGCTCCCCCACTCCGGCCACTTCTACCCCCTGAGTCGCCCCTTTCAGGGGGATCTGTTCCAGCGTATCCAGGAGGCGCTCAGCGCACCTCCCGCTCACCGATGAACAGATAGTAGGCCAGCGGCACCACGATCACCGTCAGCAGGGTGGACATGGCCAGCCCGAAGATCAGTGAGATCGCCAGACCGTTGAAGATCGGGTCCGTCAGGATGAAGAAGGCCCCCAGCATGGCGGAGACGGCGGTCAGCGCTATGGGCTTGATGCGCACGGCGCTGGCCGTCACAACCGCCTCTTCCAGCGGTGTCCCCTCGCGCAGCAGATCCCGGATGAACACCACCAACAGGATGGAGTTGCGCACGATGATGCCGGCCAGCGCGATCATGCCGATCATGCTGGTCGCGGTGAATTCCTTACCCAACAGCGCATGGCCCGGCATGATCCCGATGAGCGTCAGTGGGATGGGCATCATCACGATCAGCGGCAGCCCGTAGGAGCCGAACTGTGCCACCAGAAGCAGAAAAATGGCGATGATCCCAACGGCATAGGCGATCCCCATGTCCCGGAAGGTCTCATAGGTGATCTGCCACTCCCCGTCCCATTTGATGGCAGCCTCATCCGGCCATTCCGGCTGCTGGATGTAGTACTGGGGCAGGTCTTCCAGGTCCTCGGCCATACGGAACATGCCGTACAGCGGGGAGTCCACGTCGCCGGCCATGTCGGCAGTGACGTAGGTGACCGGCATCAGGTTCTTGTGATGGATCGCCCCGGGCCAGCTGCTGGGCTCGATTGAGGCCACCTGCGCCAGCGGCACCCTATCGCCGGAACGGCTCCGGACCTTGAGGGACAGCAGCGCCGCTTTCTGAGCCCTGTCGCCTTCATCCAGGATCACCCGTATCGGAACGGCGTACTTGGCGTTCGGATCGTGGAAGTATTCAAGATTGCGCTTGCCCAGTGTGGTCGAGAGCAGCTCCACCACCTGGGCCTGGGAAACGCCCAGCGTGGCCGCCCGCTGGCGGTCAACCACCACACGCCAGCGCTCCACAGGGGCCTCCACCGTGGTGTCGATATCCACCAGCCCCTCGACACCTTCCATACGCCGTGCCAGTGACGCCGCCTCCCGGGCACGCACCTCCGGACTGGGGCCATAGACCTCGGCAACCAGCGGCGACAGCACCGGAGGCCCCGGCGGCACCTCCACCACCTTCACGGCAGCCCCATAACGTTCACCAATCTCTGTGAGGGGCTCACGCATCGCCTGGGCAATATCGTGGGAAGCCTTTTCCCGCTCGTCCTTCAGGTTGATCTGGAGGTCACCCTGCCAGGGTTCCTGGCGCAGATAGTACTGGCGCACCAGCCCATTGAAGTTGATGGGTGACGCCGTACCGGCATAGGCCTGCCAGTTGGTAACAGCCTCGTGACTCTCCAGATAACCACCCATCTCCGTCAGGACTTTCTGGGTGGTCTCCATGGGAGTGTCCTCAGGCATATCCACCACCACCTGGAGCTCCGACTTGTCATCAAAGGGGAGCATCTTGAGGATCACCAGCATGAACACCGGCAGGGCGGCAGCGCCCAGCGTCAGCGCGATGACCCCGGATGCCAGCCCATGGCGCCGCCAGGGATGATTGCCCATGAAGGGCGTCAGAACCCGGCTGAAGAGACGGTAGAGGCGGGGGTTAACTTCCTCCGCTTCGGCACCCTCCGCCTCTTTCGCCCGGTCCCGGGGACGCACCAGCCGCAGTGCCAGCCAGGGAGTAAGGATGAACGCCACGAGCTGTGAAAGCACCATCCCGGCCGAGGCATTGATGGGAATAGGGCTCATATAGGGGCCCATAAGCCCCGTCACAAATGCCATTGGCAGAAGGGCGGCCATGATGGTGAGGCTCGCCATGATGGTTGGGGTCCCAACCTCATCCACCGCAGCAGGGATCACCCGGATGGCAGGGGCATCGGAGTTATGGATGCGCCGGTTGACGTTCTCGACGATCACAATGGCGTCATCCACCAGGATCCCGATGGCGAAGATGAGCGCGAACAGGGATACCCGGTTCAGGGTGAAGCCCCATGCCCAGGAAAACACCAGCGTCAGGAGCAGGGTCAGAAGCACCGAAAGACCGACCACCATGGCCTGGCGCCACCCCATGAACGCCAGAACCAGAAGCATGACGGACAGGGTGGCCATGATCAGGTCCGAGATGAGCTTGCGTGCCTTGTCACTGGCGGTCTGCCCATAGTTGCGGGTGGTGAGCACCTCAACATCATCGGGTATCACCCGCCCCCGCAGCTGTTCGAGCCGGTCTGAAACAGCGGCGGTTACATCAATGGCGTTCTCGCCGGCTTTCTTGGCAACGGCCACCGTCACTGCCGGATAGCGCTGACCGGGTTGACCCTCACCCGCAGGGCCAAAGCCCAGCTGCACCGACGCATCCGGTACCGTGCCGCCACGGCTGACCGACGCCACATCCGAAAGGTGAACGGCAGCCCCATTGCTGTGCGCCACAACAAGCGACCTGAGCTCCTCGACCTGCTGGAGTGGCTCCCCCGGCTGAACCGGGATGGACAGCCCCGCACGCGTAACCCTGGTTTCCTGGCCGGTGGCATTGGCGGCCCGGACCGCCTGCTGGAGATCACTGATGCCCAGGCCATAACCGGCCAGGCTGGCGGGCTCAACCCGCACATCGATGCGATCCGGCACACCACCGACCGTGTAGATATCCCGTGTACCGGGCACCCGCTTGAGTTCCGTCTCCAGGGTATGGGCAAGACGGGTCAGGTCTTCGCCACTCTGGCGCCTCTGCGGGTCATAGAGAGTCAGGGTCATGACTGGAACGTCATCAATGCCCCGTGGCTTGACCACGGGTTCGCCCGCTCCCAGGCCCTCGGGGAACCAGTCGCGGTTGGACTGGACCTTGTTGTGGATGCGCACCAGGGCTTCGCGCCGCGGCAGCCCCACCTCGAACTGGACCGTAATGACCGCCTGGCCCTGGCGCGAGACCGAATAGATGTCCTCAACGCCCCGGATCTCGTCCAGGATCTGTTCGCCCGGGGTGGCGATCAGGCTCTCCACCTCACGGGCACTGGCCCCGGGAAACGGCACCATGACGTCCACCATGGTGACGTCGATCTGGGGTTCTTCCTCCTTGGGCGTCACGATGACGGCAACAATACCGAGCAGCAGCCCGATCAGTGCAAGCAGAGGGGTGAGGCGACTGTTCTGGAAGACACGCGCGATCTGTCCGGATGGGCCCAACCTGCCATTCGGTGCCATCAGTACAGGGCCTCACGACGCACGGATTCACCCTCACTGACACCGGAGAGCACTTCCACCAGCCCATCCCGGCGGCTCCCGAGACGCACCTGGCGCAGACGGGGCTCGTCATCCGGGCCGCGCACGAACACGGCACGCAGTTCACCACGCCGATAGATGCTGGACTCGGGCACCCAGAGTGCCTCGCGCGTATCGGTCGGAATGCCCACACGCACCAGCATACCGGGGAAGAGACGGGCCTCGGGGTCGGCAAGCTCAAGCCTCAGCCGGAAGCTGTGGCTACGCTGATCCGCATAGGGGTAGAACGTCATCCCATCGGTTTCGAGCTGTGCCCCGCCATTGAGGGTAACCACTGCCTCACGCTCGGAGCGCACGCGCTCCGCGTACTGCTGGGGAAGAGAGACCACCACCCGCAGCTGCTCCAGCGACAGACCCCGCATCAGCGCCTGCCCTGGCGAGACGGATTCCCCCACCTCGACCATGCGCTCGGTCACGATGCCACTGTAAGGGGCGTGTACACGGGTGTAACTGAGCTGCTCCCGTGCTTCGGAAAGTGCGCCTTCGGCGCGTGAGACACGGGCTCTGGCTGCATCAAAGCGATTCCGCG
>NZ_CAJXMA010000045.1:0-24820 GCF_913056445.1 uncultured Halovibrio sp. | reverse complement strand
TTTCTTGTCCAGGGCCTGGAGACGTGGGAAAGCATTCGAGGGTTGGGGCAAGAGGCTGCAACTCTCTTTGACGTGCCGCTGCAACTGGACGATGGCACCTCTCTGTCTGTATCGGTGAAGGTCGGTCTGTCCGTTTTTCCGGATGATGCCGAAACACCGGATGGGTTGCGCCGGAAGGCCGATCTGGCGTTGCAGCGGGTGCGCAAGGATCCGGACGGGCGTTTCGAGTTCTATTCCGAGGAAATGAGCCGGGCTGTGCTCGACGCGGTTGCGCTGGAAAAGGATCTGAAAGAGGCTGTGCACAACGGTGTTATTGTCCCCCACTATCAGCCTCAATTTGACACGGTCAGCGGCAGCCTCCGCGGCATGGAGGTATTGGCCCGCTGGCCACTGATACAGGGCGGCATGGTGTCGCCCGGTCGCTTCATTCCCCTGGCTGAGGAAACCGGGCTTATCCATCCACTGATGGAACATCTGGTGGAGGCAGTGCTTGGTCAGGTATGGCGCTGGCGTCAGGAAGGTCTTTCGGTGCCGCCGGTGGCGATCAATGTGTCCGCTCACCAGATTCGTCGGCAGGGGTTTTTCGACTGGTTATTTGAACGGCTTGCGCACTACGGTCTGGGCATTGAAGTGTTGACCGTGGAGATCACGGAATCAGCCTTTCTGCTCGATTTTGTGCATGTGCGGTCGATTCTGGACAGTCTTGCGGAGAAGGGGGTGCGTCTGTCCATCGATGACTTTGGCACAGGCTATTCCTCGCTGAGTTATCTGAGCCAGTTGCCCTTCCGGGAACTGAAAATCGACCGGGCTTTTGTCTCGGAAGTCGATTTGAGCCACCGGCAACAGGCGGTAGTGAAAGGCATTATCGAGCTGGCCCGTGCATTGGAGCTTGAAGTGGTGGCGGAGGGGGTGGAAACGGAAAGTCAGTTGTCCGAGCTCAATGCTCTTGGCTGCGATTCGGTTCAGGGGTTTTATCTGGGGCGCCCCATGGATGCTGCTGCCTTGACGGACCTCTTGCGGGCCATGACATCCCCTGAGTCATAACCGTTCGCGAAGGATCGGTCAGCAGCCCGCTAAAAACCTATAGCTTTCCAGATACTCCGCCGCCTGATCTTCCAGCGGCATTGCTTGCCAAGCGGTCGACTGGATACGCCATGCTTCGCTCAGATCCTCGACTTCCAGTCCTACAGCCACCAGCGCGTTAGAGTCTCCTTCCAGGTAGCGTGCAGCCGCTTGATAAACGGCTTCAGCACCATGTGTATCAATCGCTTGTTCTACCTGCATGGTCATTCCTCTCGCTTCATTGATCCGACCATTGTGGTCCACGCTTTTCGATAAAAGCGTTGATGCCTTCTTCGGCGTCAGGTTTCATAAGATTATCAACCATGACCCTGGAGGTGTATTCATAGGCGTCGGCGAGTGACATCTCCTGTTGCCGGTAAAACGCTTCCTTACCGGTTTTCAGGGTCATGCTGGATTTCGAGGCAATCGTCTGTGCAATCCCGTGGGTGTAGTCACTGAGCTGTTCTTCCGGCACTGCCCGGTTGATGAGGCCAATGTCCGCCGCCCGTTCCGCCTCAATCATCTCCCCTGTCAGGAGCATTTCCATCGCTGCCTTGCTTCCAACATTCCGGGACAGCGCCACCATCGGAGTTGAGCAGAAAAGGCCAATCGTGACACCCGGGGTTGCGAAACGGGCGGAAGGGGAGGCATAGGCCAGGTCACAGCTGGCAACCAGCTGGCAGCCGGCCGCCGTGGCAACGCCATTAACCTCGGCGATTACGGGTTTGGGGTTGCTTACAATCCCCTGCATGACACCACAGCAGGCGGCCATGGTTTCCTCGAAGAAGGCGCGGCCGCCATCCGGGGCCTGGCGAGCCTGTGTCATCTCACGCAGATCATGGCCGGCACTGAATGCGCGACCGTTCGCTGCGAGGATGATCACGCGGACGGAGGCATCCTCTGCGGCTTGTTCCAGAGCCGTCCGCAGCTGTTTCAGCATGTCCATGGAAAGGGCATTGCGCCGTTCGGTGTCATTCAGGGTCAGGCGCAGGATGCCTTCACTGCTGGTCTCCCGCAGAAGGATGGGATCAGCCAGTTCGATCTTGGGGCACCGGTCCATGACCACCTTCATGCCACTCTGTTCGGCAATGCGTTCCGCCTCTTCCTCGTGGATTCCGAGTTGTGCCCAGAATACGTTGGCGCCGATCTGCTGAGCGTCGCGGACGATCCCCTCCAACTCACTGGATGGCCGGAAGACGTCCACCATATCCACGGGCCGCTCGATGGATTGCAGTGATGGATAGACTCTGAGGCCGCAGATTTCAGTTACATCCGGCCGGGGATTGACCGGTATCACCTCGTATCCGGCTCCAGTCAGGAACTGCAGCACCTGGTTGCTTGGTTTGGCTGGGTCAGCGCTGGCACCCACCATGGCAATGCTTCTGACCGATCCCAGAAGCTGCTGAATGTAGGCATCGGAATACTTGGCACCGTATCGGGTATCCGTCATAGGTCTTCTCCCACCACTCATTCCCCGACCTTAGCCATATGGCAGGAATGCCACAAGGTCAGCGCCCACAGAAGCTGGGGGCCAGCGCGGCGGAACGCCGAACCGCCGCGCTCCGCCACCTATTTTTCCGCGACGTAGTACACCCAGCCGATGCTGTCGGCGTCGGCCTGATCCACCCAGAACTGCAGCGCCTGTGAGGTGGCATCGACGACATCCCGGCCCACGCGGTGTTCGAATTCTTCGCGTCGGCGTTCCAGCTCGGAGCGCACCCAGCCGTATGAGAGGGCGACGTTGAGCGACCAGTCTTCGTGGCGCTGGATGGTAAAGCCCAGGTCCCTCAGGGCGCGTTCGTAGTCACTGTCGTCCCACATCTCAGGCGCGCCCACGCGCGCGTAGATGCGCTGGCGGTCGGTTTCCGGCGTCCCCTTGCGGACCAGAAGCTCTGAGAAAACCAGCTTACCGCCAGGTTTGAGGACACGATGTGCTTCCTGCAATACCTTGTATTTGTCGGCGGCATGCAGAAAGGCTTCCTGTGACCAGAAGACAGAGAAGCGCTCAGCGTCGTAGGGCAGTGCGTGGAAATCCGCCCAGGCGAAGTCGACCTTGCTGTCGAGACCGGCTTCACGGGTAAGCTCACGGCCCCATTCGAGTTCCCTGTCGGAAATGTTGGTGGCAAACACGGAGCAGCCGTATTCGCGGGCCAGATAGCGCGCCATGGCACCGTAGCCGCAGCCCACATCCAGTACCTGATCGGCGGGGCCGAGCCCGAGATTTTCGCTCATGGTGCGATTGGTGCGTTCCATGGCTGTGGGCAGGTCCTCATTCGCGTCCGCGAACAGGCCCATGTGGATGTTCTCGCCCCAGATATCCTTGTAGATGGTGTTGGCGGCGCCGTCGTAGTAGTCGCGCGTCTGCGCTACCACTTCGTCAATGGCAGTGTTCATGGTGATCCTCCAGGTTGGTCGGATTGACGGGAAGCTCCGGGGCGCACGGGCCCTGGGCAGTCAAAGCGGAAGGTGTGTTCAGACTTTCGGCTTGATCGCCACCTGTTGGAGGAAGTCGGGTGTGTACTGGCCGTATTGATTGCCGGTTTCGAGGTTCTGAATAGTCATTCTGTCTCCGTTGGTTGCGACGGTTCGTCCGTCAACGAGGTGTAGTCTGGCGGGGATCCGGTCATCATTACAGATTCAATGGAAGACTGATGTATCGGTACAGTTTCGCTGAAGGTCAAACTGTACTGATTGGAGGAGGCGAAAACTGCCATGACCGATGCAACCGGACCCTGGCGCTACGAGACAGTGGCGAATGCCCTTGAAGCCCAGATCGAGGCGGGAACCTGGGGCTCTGGAGCACGGCTGCCTGGGATGCGCAAGCTGGCAGCGCAGTTCGGAGTCAGTGTTTCCACCATCGTCACCGCTGAGCAGCTGCTGGAGGATCGGGGTCTGATCGAGGCGCGCCCGCGTTCCGGCTACTACGTGCGGGAACACCCCTGGCAGCCACCCGAGGCGCCGGAACGGTCCGCGCCGGAGAGCACGCCCACCGCGGTGACCGGGCAGGAGCTGGTGTTGCAGGTGGTCAAGGCGGCCAATGCAACGGACCAGGTGCGCCTGGGAGCGGCGGTGCCTCACGCCAGTTTTCTGCCCGCCCATGCGCTGCAGCGCTGTTTCGCTGGGGTGGCACGGAACTGGGGCGACCGTGCTCTGGAATACGCCTTTCCGCCTGGGCCGCCGGAGCTGCGCCAGCAGGTCGCCCGGCGCATGGCCGATGCCGGCTGCCAGCACGCGCCCGAGGAGATCATCATCACCAATGGAGCCCAGGAGGCTCTTTCCCTGTCACTGCGGGCTGTGGCCAATCCTGGTGACGTGATCGCCATTGAATCACCCACTTTCTATGGTCTTCTTCAGACCATCGAAGCCCAGGGGCTGCGCACCCTGGAGATTCCCACGGATCCTGATGAGGGCATTGCGCCCGAGGCCCTCGCTCTGGCGCTCGATCAATGGCCGGTAGCCGCTGTGATGGTGATGCCCAACTTCGGCAATCCGCTGGGGCACTGTGCGTCCGACGAGCGCAAGCAGGCTCTGGTGGCGCTCTGCGAGGCGCGGCAGGTGCCGCTGATCGAGGACGACGTTTACGGCGATCTCAGCTTCGAGGCACCGCGCCCCTGGGCGGCCAAGGCGTATGAAAACAGTGGCGGGGTTCTCTACTGCGGTTCTTTTTCCAAGACGCTCTCGCCCGGGCTGCGCGTGGGTTGGGCGGTGCCTGGACGTTTCCATGAGCGGCTGGAGCACCTTAAGTACGCCCATAGCGCGGCAAGTCCTGCCTGGCCCGGCTTTGCCGTGACGGATTTCCTGGAACGCGGTGGCTATGATCGCTACCTGCGTCGCGTGCGCAGCGACTATGCACGGGCTGTGGAGGCCATGCGCCGGGCCGTGGCGCGCTACTTTCCGGCAGGCACCCGTACGACCCGGCCCATGGGTGGTTTCGTGCTCTGGGTGGAACTTCCCGAGAGCGTCGACGCCATCCAGCTCTACCGTCGGGCGCTTGCGGAGCGCATCAGTATTGCGCCCGGGCCCATGTTTTCCCCGACGGGCAGGTTCCAGCGCTGCATTCGGCTCAATTGTGCGCAGCCTCGGGATGCTCGTGTGGAAAGGGCTCTGGCGCGAGTCGGTGAACTTGCCGTTGAGTTGGCCGCAGGATCCTGAGTCCCTTGAGACCGGCTTCTGCTGCTACACTTGCCTGGAGGGTGGGGTGGCGCTCAGACAAGAGGCGAATATATGGCAGATCCCTGGTCGATCCTGGTGTTGGAGGATGATGTCTGGATACAGGAGCTGATTCATACGCTGCTGGAAGCAACCTATCCGCGGGCGAGGATTCTGATGGCCGGGTATCTGGAACAGGCTGAGATATACTGGAACTCCCATCAGCCTGTTCTGGCGATTGTGGACTGGAATCTGCCGGATGGGTATGGCACACAGCTGATCCGTACCATCCGGAAAACCGATAGGGATACCCCAGTGATCATGCTGACCGGACGTTCGGACCGGGAAAGCGTGTCAAAGGCGGCCAGACTGGGGATTCAGGGCTTTATCGCGAAGCCATTTGATATTGAGATCCTTAAGGATCGACTTGAGTCCATCCTGCCGCCTCCGGAAGAAAGTGCTGTCGCCTCCGAAAGCGGCTCCGACCTTGAGGTTATGCTCAATGAGGCCTGGGAGCATGGTGTACGCCTCCCGGGTGGAATGGATCCGGTAGAGCTCTCGGAACTGCTGAACAAGGCGGAGTCGTTGTCCATCAATGACCTGGCCGTGCGTTGGGGCGGGCACGCCCAATTGGTGGCGGTGCTGCTGAACGCTGCCAACTCCGCCAGTCTGCGGCGTTCGGGGCAGGCGTGCAGCACGCTCAGGGAGGCCCTCGCGGTTCTGGGTGTCCAGATCAGTCTTGGGCATGCGTCTGCATTGGCACTGGACGTCCGCGGTGCCTTACGCGATTCGCGGCTGCTGGCGTGTGCGGACGAACTGCTGCAAAGAAGCGCGGATGTTGGTGCCTGGGCAAGCCGCTTGGCCCGGACAGTCCGAGGCAAAACCGCCCTCTGTTTCACGGCCGGGCAATTGTATTGCCTGGGGGAGTTTGCTGTGCTGAGCGTGTGTCAGCGCTTTCTGGATGCCGGTGGCGAGCTTGTGGACGGGCGCCTGGAGAGCGTCCTGAGTGAGTGGAGTCCAGCGCTCGGCAATCGATTGAAGGCTGACTGGCGCCTGCCGCTTGAGCTCAGGGACATGATCGGGGCGACCCACGTTCTGAGTGGCGGCCATCAGCCGGCGGGCCGCCTCGTTATGAGGTCCGCGCTGTTGCTGGGAACGGGGCAGCAGGATCAGCCCGAGTTGGACAAGCTTCTTGGTCGGCTGGGTATTGATAAGGATGCGCTACTGGCTGCTGCCCAGACTGGATAGAGGAAGGGTGATCCAGAAGTGTGCACCTTGCTCATTGTAGAACCCGATACCCCCACTCATACCCTGGATGAGCTCCCGGCTGATTGCCAGGCCGAGACCGGTGCCGGCAGTGGCGCGGGTAGTGCCCCCATCGGCCTGGGCGAAGCGCTCGAAGATACGGTTCCGGAACCAGTCGGGGACTCCGTTGCCCTGGTCGCGTACGGTGATGCAGGCTTGTTCCGGGGCTTCTTTGCGCGCATCGATTTGAACCTCGCCACCTTTTGGTGAATGCTTGATGGCATTGCTGATTAGGTTATCGAGAACCTGACGCAGGGCCTGGGGATCCGCATTCACGTACAATCCAGTGGAGGCATTGGGTACCAGGTGCACCTGGTACATCCTGGCCATGCTCTGGTTGCCCTCGATCGCATTGTGGACGCTTTCGTCAACAGAACAGCTCTCAATCCGGAATTCCCGCTTACCCGCGAGCAGTTTGTTGAAGTCAAGCAGGTCCCGGATCAGGCCGTTCAGCTGTTCGCTGTTGCGCAGCGCGATACGCGCCATGGAGAGGGCCTTGTCAGGAAGTTCCCCGCTGACGCCGGCAACCATCATCTTCAGGCTGCCTTCAATGGAGGTGAGAGGGGTGCGCAGTTCGTGGCTGACGCTGGATATGAAGTCGTTCTTGAGTTCATCGAGCTGGTGTCGCTCGTGAGAGAGACGGTTGAAGGCGATAGACAGTTCACGGATTTCCCTGGGCCCCTTTTCGGGGAGAGCCTTACTGCTTTCAGGCGCTTCAGCCATGGCATTAATGGTGCGGGTTGCCCTGGTGAGGGGGCGTGTCAGCGAACGCGCGGCAAGCCATGCAATCACCAGCAGCAACAGGGTGACGCCAGCGCTGATGAGCAGGAACTGGTTCAGCGAGGCGATGAGTGGGGCCATTGCCTGATCGTAAGGAGCAGCGCGGGCGAAGACCCAGTGGAGCCTTTCAACCGAGTCCGTGGCAAGAAGGTATTGCTCTCCCTGGTAATCAATCACCCTGGTTTGAGTCTCTTTTTCCAGAATCGCGTCGACCAGGGAATCCTCACCGGCGGGAGGCAGGGGTTGGAGTTCATTACCGGGCTTTGAATCCGGTGATTCGATAAATAGCCGGTGTTGTCTGTCTAGAATCAGCGAAAGCGTGTTGTCTGGTGAGTCGTCGCGGCTAGCCCTCGGCGGCAGAATGGACTCGTCTCCGAGCTTGATGATACCCCCGATGCTGCCAATCATCCTGCCCTCGTGATGGATGGGCACCAGGAATGAGAGCAGCGGAACTTCCGTGGTCCTGCCCATGATGGGCTCGGAGATTACGGGGTCGCCAGTGCTGTGCAGGCGCTTGAAGTGATCGCGATCGGCGTAATTGGTACCGATCCGACCGCTCACATACGTGTTTTCGGCGATGGCGGTATCCTGAGCGTCAAAGACCAGGATGCCGCCGGGAAACGCGCGGTTCAGGTAGGCTTGCTCTTCAATCACGCTTTCAAGAGCCTCCGGCTCAAGAAGGTGCCCGTTACGGGTAAGCAGCGGGCGGGCCACGGACAGGGCCATGACTCGTTGCCGGATGTTCTGGCTGACCTTTTCCGTCAGGCGCTCGGTTTCGAGCTTTTCCTTCTGGACGATCAGCTTGCGTTGATCTTCCCCCAGTGACTTGTAGGCGGTGATGGTGATGGCGAGAACCGTAAGCAGACTGGTCAGGGTAACAATGGCGATGACGCGATTACGCAGAGAGTTCATTGTTTGGGCAACCATAGCCAGAATGTGGATCCATGTCCTTCGAGTGATTCAAAGCCGGCATCCCCACCCATCTGTGTCATCAGCTCTTTGGTGATGGCGAGACCCAGACCGGTCCCTGGTTGCTGGCGATTATCCGATGTGTTGACCTGGCTGAATCGCTCGAAGATCCTGTCCCGGAAGTGTTCCGGAATGCCCGGCCCCGCATCGTGTACCCGGAGTGCGATCCCAGCGCTGTCTGAGGTGAAGTCAATCCACACGCGTGATCCAGCCGGTGAAAACTTGATGGCATTGGAGAGCAGGTTCGACAGTGCCTGGTTCAGGCGCTGAGGATCGACGCTGGCATAAAGGGGGGCCTCCGGCTCATTCACCGCCAGCGTGACGCGTCTCTGATCCGCAAAGGCGGTGTGGTTGTCCAGGGTTTCCCGCGCGATACCCCGGATATCCTCCCGTCTCAGGTTCATTCTGATTTTGCCTGATACAAGCTTTTCCATATCGAGAAGGTCATTGACCAGAGCGCTTAGTTGGTCGGTGTTACGGTGCGCCACGTCGGCCATCTTCTGGGCTTTTGCCGGGAGATCACCGGTAGCGCCCTGCGTCATAAGTCCCAGTGCGCCGGCTATGGACGTGAGCGGGGTCCTCAGTTCATGACTGACGGTCGAGATGAATTCGTTCTTCATGCGGTCAAGGCGTTTGCGTTCGGTAATGTCCTCAGCGATACCGAGGTAGCCGGTGAGCTGGCCGGATTCCGAGCGCGTCGGCGTTATGGTCAGCCAGACGGGAATGCGCTCGCCATTTTTACGGATGAAGGTCCATTCGCGTGCGTCAAGACCGTTTTCCGTGGCGTGGGCTACGATCCGGCTGAATACATCCTGACTGTGAGCCGAGACGTTGTCTGGATCAGGGTCAGGGATATCCTCGGGGGCGTGGAACAGTGCCGGCGTATCGTCCTCATCGAGATCCTCAACGCTGTAGCCGAGTAGTTTTTCAGCGCCACTATTGAACAGGATGATCCGCCCCTGCAGGTTTGTGGCAATGATGCCGAATTCCGTGGCCGCCTCAAGCACACTGCGCAGCAGGCGAGCGGTTTCATTCAGCTCATGGGTCCGCTGTTCCACCTGTTCCTGGATCGCGGCACGCGACTGGTGGAGTTGAGCAACGCTGTCGCTGAGTCTTTTTGACATGGCTGCCAGCGTCTCGCTCAGATGGTTGAATTCAACAATGGAGCTGCGCGGGAGTTCGATGGTTTCCTGGGCGGCTATCCGGTCATCCAGTGTCTCGCTGGCTCTGGTCAGGGCCCTGATGGGGGCGGTCAGCCAGTGGCTCAGCGCAGTCGTGGCGATCATACCCAGAAAGAGCACCAAGGTCAGAACCGTGAACAGCGTTATGTATTTCTGTTGTACGGCTTTGATCACAGGGCCAGCTGGGACCTCGGAAACAATGGCTGTAATGTCGGTGCTTTTGTTGACCGGAGTACGGTAAACATAGCGCCCCTGGCGCCATCGCTGCATCAGGGACATCTCACCAGGCGGCAGCCACGCGCTGAGATGTTCATCAATCCTGCGGAGCTGCCCCTCATCTGAAAGGGATTTCAGGGTTCCTGTCCGCAGAAGAACCCGACGCTCTCCAACCAGCAAGGCTTGAGCGAGTGCTTCCCGGTTCCTGGTTGTCCAATAGCGGTGATACTCAAGTTGGCGGTCGTTAAGATGAGTGGCGAGCCTCAGGTTGTCTTCACCCAATTGTTTTGAGATGCGTTCCTGTTCTCCCCATAGCTGGGCATGGGCTTCATAGATAATCGGGGCAGCTCCCGCGATGAACACCAGTGAGAACAGGGCATGGAAGAGGATTTCCTGGGTCTTGACCCCCTTGTGTGAAAGGATGCCCCTGGCAACGCCCGTGAGTTGTGTAACCAGAACCAGCAGGGACGCAATGAGCGCGTTAAGAATGCCGTTGAGAGGCTGTTTAAAAAGAATGGTCTTAACCGCTTCCGGCGGCATGTCCATGACAGTGCTGTAGAACACAAACACCAGGGGGGCACCCAGGAGAAGCCAGAAAGCCGCGTCCGCAATGACCGGGTTGAGCCCCTTGTGCCGGTAAAGCAAGGCCACAGCGAGGGCTTCGGTGGCAAATATAACCATGGCGTAGGGGTGGCCCCAGAGCATGAGCGTGTAGAAACTGCCTACCAGCGCCACTATAACGGCCGGAATGGTGCCGAGCAGCATGGCGGCAAGAATAACGGCGACTGAACCAAAGATCAGGTCTACCCCGAAGAAAAGCGGCACACTTGCCATGTTGCCGGCGAAGGCGACAACAGACAGAAGAATAGTCGTGAAGAGGCAATACCCGTTGGATCGGATCATTCAGCAGGCCGGCTCAGCTACCGGTAGCACGATGGTAAAGGTGGCTCCGCCACCATCAGGTGCCTGGTAGTGTATTGACCCGCTCATTTGTTCCACCAGCTCGCGGGTGATGGCCAGCCCGAGGCCGGTACCTGGTTTTTTGCGGTTGGAGGCTTCCGCCTGGGCAAAGCGGTCAAACAGATTGTACTCGAACTCTTGTGGCACGCCCGGTCCCCGATCTTGAACATGGATCGCGATCAGTTGATCATCGCATGAACACCGGATCTCGACGCTGCTACGGTCCGGCGAGAACTTGATGGCATTGGAAAGCAGGTTGGAGAACGCCTGAATCAGGCGCTCGCGGTCCACGTTAACAACAATGTTGGATGCGCGTTCGCGATACACCAGGGAAATACCCCGTTCTGTTCCCAATTCCCTGTTGGCTTCAAGGGCTTCTTCGATGATCGGGTTGAGGCGTTCAATCCGCGTACTGATCCGTAGCTTGCCGGAAACCAGCTTTTCCATATCCAGAAGGTCATTGATCAACTGCGCCAGACGCTCACTATTACGCTGGGCGATGGTCAGCAGATTCCCAGCCTTTTCCGGCAATTGTCCGGCAGTGCCTGCGTTGACCAGTTTCAGTGATCCCATTATGGCGGTCAGAGGGGTTCTCAGTTCATGGCTGACAGTGGCGATGAACTGGTTTTTCATGTTCTCGATCTGTTTGCTCTCGGTAATATCCTCAATGAGCGACCAGATCAATGGCTTGCCATTGGCGTCCCTGATTTGCATGCCCTGAAGGCGCACCGGATACCGGCTGCCATCTTTACGGATGAACTCCTTCTCATAGGGACCATAGCGTCCAGTGGTCCTCAGGGTTTCCAATGCCTTGCGCTCCCGGGGTTCGTACTCGATGGGCGTGAGTTGCGAGTGGGTCAGCTGGGGAAATTCCTCCCGCGTGTAGCCTGTAGGCGCCAGCAGGGCATCGTTCAGTTCAAGAAACCGGCCTGTTTCAAGGTCATTCAGGGCAATGCCGATGGGGGAAAACTCAAACAGACCGCGCAGGCGTGCTTCGCTGGATTCAAGTGCCAGTTCGGCCTGTTTCTGCTGGTGTATGTCGCCAAGAAATCCGTGCCAGAGCACACTTCCATCAGGTAGCTTCTCGGGTACGGAGGACCCCTTTATCCAGTGGGGTAAGCCATCATCCTTTTGGGCGCGGAACTCAATGTGCCATGGCTCAAGCGTCTCAAAAGAGCGCTGAATCGAGGCATTAATGGTCGCCAGATCCTCGGGGTGGGTCTGCGAGAAAAGACTCTGCGCGTCCCGCATGGCCTCGTCAGGCGTCACACCATAGAGCGCCTCCACACCGCTCGACATGAAGGGGAATGCCATCGTGCCATCCGGCCAGAGCCTGAACTGATAGATTGCGCCTGGAATCTGCTGGAGCAGCTTTTCGAGTTCGTGTTGACGGTTGTGATGAATGAGCTGGTGGCTGATCCACTGGCCCAGAAGCCGAATGAAAAGGCGTTCACTGTTATTGAATGGCTCTCTCGGCTGGGGCGATGAGAAGTTGACGGTGCCGAAAACGTCATCCTGGGTTTCGCCTTCAAGGCGCGTTCCAATATAGGCTTCCAGCTGGAACGCCTCATAGCAGGGGTGAGCTCTGGCGTCCGAATCTTTCATGCTGCTGATTGCCAGTTCCCGCTTTTGCGATAGGGCCATGTCGCAGTAGGTGTCGCCGAGGGGAAACTGCTGGCCCGGCTCCAGTGGCACTCCGTCAGTGGCATCACACCAGCGGACCGTGTACCAGCCACCGGTTATGTCACTGACAATGCCGATATCCAGTCCCAGGAACTGCCGTCCAAGGGCCAGTGCCTGCTGGATCTGTTCATCCAGACTGCCCTGTAGCTCGAAAGCAATGTCATTGAGCAGCGCCAGGGCACGGTTGGTGCGCGCCAGCTCAAGTTCCCGTTGCCGCTGCGCTTGGTCCAGGGAGCGGGCCTGGCGCTGGTCCTGGCGTATGCTCTCTTCGGCCAGGTCCGCTAGGCGCTGCAGGCATTCCATTTGGGATTCATCAAACGTCCGGGGCTGGGTATCGATCACGCAGAGCGTACCCAGCGGATACCCGTTTTCATCATGAATGGGTACGCCAGCATAGAAGCGGATGCGAGGGGAGCCTGTTACCAGCGGATTATCCGCGAAGCGCTCGTCTTCAGTGGCGTTGGGGATGATCACCGGGGTATCCCAGTAGACCGCATGGCCGCAGAATGAGATATCGCGGCTCGTTTCCGATACTCTCAGCCCCTGCCGGGATTTGAACCACTGACGCTCGTTATCGACAAGGGTGACGAGGGCAATGGGAGTGGATAGGCTGAACCGGGCAATTTCGGTTAATCGGTCAAGGCGGCTGTCACCTGGGGATTGCAGTAAGCCAGTCCCCTCCAGGGCCCGCTGGCGGGCGCTCTCGTTGCAGGGTTGGCGGGGGACTTTCATGAGGTACCTTATTGCGCCGGTGCAACGGAGACGCAGTTGCGTCCGTTCTGCTTGGACGTATAGAGCGCGGCGTCAGCCAGCTCCAGCAGTTGTTCTCCCATCAGACCGGGAAAATTGCGTGTGTCCGCTATACCAGCGGAAAGAGAGCAGGAGAAGCTGGTTTCCCGGTCCACGAACTTGATTTCCGCGAATGCTTCACGGAGCCTGTTTACGAGCCTTTCTGCAGCATTGGCGTCACAGTTGGGCAATACGGCAACGAATTCCTCGCCACCATAACGTCCAAGGCGGTCGGAACGTCGGAAGTGCTGTGTGAGCAAGGTTCCAACCGTGCTGATGACAACATCGCCCAGGGCATGTCCATAGGTGTCGTTCACATGTTTGAAATGGTCGATATCGAGCATCACAACGGACAGGGGATTGCCGCTTCGGGCTGCACCCTGAAGTTCGGTTCCAAGGGCCTCTTTAATATTGGCGTGCCTTAAAAGGCCGGTAAGACCGTCAAGGGCAATCGCCTGCTGCATGTCCCGCAGTCGCCTGACCCTGTTGCGGCAGGTCTTGATCAGGAATTCTTCGCCTACCGGTTTGTTGATGAAGCCATCACCGCCGCGCATCAGCGCGTGTGCGCGCTCCTGCTGATCCTGTTCCTGGGTCAGGTAAAGAATGGGCAGGTTGTTCCATTTTTCGAACTGTCTGAGCATGGCAGCGAGTTCATCCCCTGAAACCTCTGGCATATGCAGGTCGAGTAATACCAGTTCTGGTTGGAAAGAGGACGTCCTATCAAGCAGGTGGGAAGGGTCCTGGAGGGTTTCCACGGTCATCCCCGCGTGGGTCAGGACGGTGTTAAGGTATGCCAGAAGGTCTACATCGTCATCGATGATCAGAACCCGTTCTTCCCCCTGGTGGCGTTTACGTATTGAGCGGGTGATTTTCGCGGCTACGTTGGGAATATTCAGGGGTTTGACGAAGTACCCCTCTGCGCCGGCCCGTACCGCTTCCAGTCGCACCTGGAAGTCTTCGTGTCCGCCCATGAAGATAACCGGGCATGCCACTTCCCTGAGCAGAGCCCTCCAGTGGTCCGTCGGTGTTTCGGCGACTTCGGAAGCGCCGGCACGATGGTCCAGCAATAAAAGGTCTATCCCCCCCTGGTCGTTGTTGAGCAGCTCATGGGGATCCTGATAGCTCTGAACCCGGAAGCCGAAGCTTTCAAGCTGGTGGGCGATGTAATCCGCCAGGATGCTGTCGCGTTCGATCAGGGCAATAGCGGGGGAGTTTGAGTCGGCACTCTGTTCCGTGCTTTCGACGCCCACGGCGGATGAAAGGGCTTCATCCGAGCCCAGGTGCCTGGCAAGATCACTCAGTTCTTCGTTGAGTTGCTGCAGCTCCTGTGGTTTTACCGGTTCCGATTGATTGATCCATCGCTGGACCTGCTGCTCCAGATAGCGTGCATGATTACCCAGCTGGTGAAACCCGAAAGTGCCGGCAGAGCCCGCCAGTTTATGCAGCCTGTGGCGCAGCTTTGCGAGCGCTTCTCCACGGTCGTCGTGGATATGGGCCTCTTGCGCCTGTTCGCTGATCCGCTCCAGTTCCTCGTTCAGCCGGGACCGGTAGGCTGACCTCAGCTTGTTCAGCTTGGAATTCACCTGGCTATCGTATGAGCTGTCAGTCATGGCAGCGCTCCCAGATACGGGCTACCTCCTCGGAGACAGTCATGGGGTCGAAGGGTTTGGGAATCACGTCTACCACGCCCATCTCCCTGTATCGTGCCATCTCTTCAGGATGGACCTTGGCAGTCATCAGAATCACCGGAACCCCATCCAGTGCCCCCTGATCCTGCAGTTTGTGGAAGGTTTCGATGCCGTCCATGTCGGGCATCATGACGTCGAGCAGGATCAGGTCGGGATTGAAAGAGGCAACGCTGTCCAGCGCCTGTTGGCCGGATTCGCAAAGCATGACCTCATACCCGCCAACGTCTTCCAGTGCCAGCTGGGAAACCTGTCGAATGTCGTCATCGTCTTCGACGTACAGAATGCGGTTGAGTTCGGGCATCTATCAGCTCTTGGTAAAGGGTCCCCAAAGTATAGAAAAGAAGGGGCCGGGCTGCGATGTTTCAGAGGCGCAAATGAAATCTGGCCGATGTGTTTGAGGCAAAGCAGGCAAGGCAGCGGCTTCGTTAGGTCAGCGTTTGGGGTGGGTGGCAGCTTATCAGCGCGGTTCTGGTCCAGCGCGCCCAGGAGCGAGGTTACGGGACCAGGGCCGGCAGCCACCCTGATCCGACAGTAACCGCCTGCACGTAGTAGTTTAGAGGCAGAAAAGGGGCAGTCATGAAAAAAATCGTTGCAACCATACTGGTTCTGGCAGCAAACAGTGCTTGGGCTTGCCCCGGCTATCTGGATCAGACGTACCGACAGCTTCATTCGAGAGACAGCATCAACCTGTGTGAGGCTTACGAAGGGCAGCCAATGCTGGTCGTCAATACGGCGAGCCAGTGTGGCTTCAGGGGGCAGTTCGGGGAGCTCGAGGAGCTGTATCAGACCTACCGGGACCGGGGCCTGGCCGTTGTGGGTTTTGCCAGTGATGATTTCAATCAGGAGGCGGATACTGAGAAAGAGGCGGCTGACGTGTGCAGGGTCAATTACGGGGTCAGCTTCACCATGATTGCTCCCACGCCGGTAACCGGAGACAATGCGAATCCGCTTTTCAGCATGATCCGATCCCAGGGAGAAGGGCCGGAATGGAACTTCTACAAGTACGTCCTCAATCCGGAAGGGGAGCTGACGGCCAGCTTCCCCAGCCGGGTTGCGCCCTCAGACGAGGAACTGGTCGATGCTGTTGAGTCAGTGCTGAAACAGTAGTGTCTGAGCAGGATGCTCTTTGCTGATCGGTGTCTGACAGGGTCTGTTACAGGATAGGGAATAGCCGTCGTGTCAAAGTCAGAGTCTCTCACAACGCTTCTTGATACCCTGCCTCAGGTGGGGAAAGTGGGCTGGATCGGCATTCGTCCGGCCAGAGGCGAGCCGATGGAGTCACTGGAACGGGTAAGGGTTCACCAGGGCAGTGGCCTTGAGGGCGACCGGTATAATGGGCGGGCAACCAGCCGCAGGCAGGTTACCCTGATCCAGCAGGAACACCTTCCGGTGATCGCCTCGTGCGCAGGTCATGAAAGCCTGGAGGCAGCAGCTTTGCGGCGTAACCTGGTGATCTCGGGCATCAATCTTCTGGCTCTGAAGGATAAGCGGTTCCACGTGGGTGAGGTGCGTCTGGAATATACAGGACTCTGTGACCCATGCAGCAAGATGGAAGCCCTTCTGGGAGCAGGCGGATACAATGCCATGCGTGGTCATGGTGGTATTACAGCCCGGGTTCTGGAAGAGGGCGAAATCGCGCTCGGCGATGCTGTATGGCAGGCTGGTTCATCGCCTACCTGAAAGAGATCCTTGTGCCATTGGCCAGAAGTTCTTCCTGGCTCTGCGCCTGGCCCTCAATGCCTATCATTTCGTCCCCGCACTGATCGCGCCATGTCAGTACCCCATGGGTCAGCCCAATGCTGCCGAGCAGCTCCCGAATCTTGCCTGTGCCGTGAAACGTCAGAGTGCGACCCTGGTCGTTGCTGAGCTGTGTATTACTCTCACCGTCATGCAGGCGCACGGTATAGATGCCATCCATTGACTGAACCTCAACAAGAGGCGTTAGTCCATTGCTCATCGCCTGGGACAGTTCCTTGAGGGTCGCGTGATCGCCCAGGCCCATTTATTCATCGTGGACTGGGATCATGATTTCATTTCGCCGTAAAAACCAGGGTGTGAATGGCGGATTATAGCGCGCCCACACTGGCTCGCCCTCTATCTCCAGATTCTCCTCAGCGATCCACTCCCGGAGTTTTTCAAGGTGGCGGCGGTAGCGTTCTCCAGTCCAGGTTCCCGAGTACTCGATCACTGCGACACGGCGTGCAGGAACAACCCTCAGTGTCACCTCCGGGTTAGTGGGTTCCGGCAGGCTTTCAAGGGTGTAGGAAGCTGGCATCACGAATGACACAGCCCAGCCTGTGCCCGTTTTCCGCTGTTCCACTGGCGCGGTCATATCGATTTCCACTGGATTCGCGGACTGCGTGACCGGTGCCGTCATTGAAATATCGGCGCGGGCCCTGTTGTCGCCGGATATGTAGCCGAACAGACGCTCGAACGCTTTGCCTCCGGCCTCTTCAAACGGAGTATCGACGATGGTTTCGGCGACGATGGTGCTGTCGTAGTCTCTGACCTGAAAGTCGCCCTTTCCCTGTACAACCCTGTAGGCGGGCTGATCCACAAACATTGAACACCCAGAGCCACAGGTAACAATCACGCCGAGTAGTAGAAGTTTTGAAACGTATCTCAAAGGCATTGCATCTTCTCCAGGAGTAAAGGTAAATACGTGGCCTGAGAGAATGTCGATCATTACGAATCCGGCCGATTGATCACTGGTGATATCCGTTTCTGTTGTGCACTATCGGTTTCATACCACTCCGACCCATGAGGTCTCCAGCCAAGGGGCATGCCATGTTGAAAGAAAGTGATACCCAGCACCTGAACCGATGCATTGAACTGGCCCGGGAGGCGCTCGAGGCGGGGGATCTGCCTTTTGGTTCAGTCCTGGTCGATGGCAGGGGCACTGTGCGGGCAGAGGCGCGAAACCAGAGCATTACCGGTGATCCCACCCGGCATCCGGAGTTTGATCTGGCTCGCTGGGCGGGCATCAACATGACGGCTGAGGAGCGGGCGGAAGCTACTGTGTACACTTCGGGAGAACATTGCCCCATGTGCTCAGCCGCGCATGCGTGGGCCGGCCTTGGGCGGATTGTCTTTGCCAGTTCCGGGGAGCAGCTGAAAGGGTGGCTCTCGGATCTGGGTGTTGAGGCATTCCCCGTGCATCTCCTGCCGGTTCAGGACATTGCACCCGGGGTTCGGGTGGACGGGCCGGTCAGCGGACTGGCAGAGCAGGTCCGTGAACTCCATTACCGGTGTCATGAGTAAGGCTGGACCAGTGGCACACGGGCTGTAATCACATCCCGGAGCATCCCGCCCATGACGCCTGTCATTGCGCCCATGATGACCACCCCGAAAATATCGAGGTTACGGTCACGGGTAGCAAGTACGCCACTGGCGGCGAACACGGCAACCCCGATCAGATCCGGGTAATAGAGAAGCATGGGGGCATCATCATCAACTATGAAACTTGGCTCGGTCCGTTAGTATAATGCGCTCAACTGTCTACTGTATCAGGGTCCTGGCAGTGTTCTGTTGGTTACAGGAGTAGTAAGTGTCCGAAATAGAAATCCGCCCGGCCACCATTGAGGATGCGGCACTGATCCTCGGATTTGTCCGGGAACTCGCGATCTATGAAAAAGCGGAGCAAGAGGTATCGGCGACAGTGGCCGATATTGAAAAGGCGCTTTTCCGCAGTGAAACACCAACGCAAGCCTTGATCTGCAGCGCTGCCGGCAGGCCCATCGGTTTTGCGGTCTATTTCTTCAATTTCTCAACGTGGCTGGGCAAGCATGGGCTCTACCTTGAGGATCTCTATGTATCCCCTGAATACAGGGGGAGGGGAGCCGGCAAAGCACTTCTCAGGCACCTCGCTCAGATCGCCGTATCAAAGGGGTGCGGTCGCTTTGAATGGACGGTGCTGAACTGGAACGAACCGGCAAGACGGTTCTATGAGTCCATCGGCGCGGAACCCCAGAGCGAGTGGGTGAACTATCGGCTGGCGGGGCAGGCGCTGGCGGACTTTGCCGCCAGCTCGTAGGTCTGACGTAAAGGTTACTGGTTCAGAGGGCTCTGGTGCTTGAGCAGATGGCGCTCCAGACGCCGGAAGGCATAGACGATCAGGAACGTCAGCGCCATATAGACCAGGGCAACGGCAATGAACGCCGTGAATGGCGCATAGAACCGGGAGTAGATGTCCCTTGCGGCACCGGTCAGATCCACGATGGTGACCACGCTGGCAATGGCGCTGGCGTGGAGCATGAAGATGACTTCGTTGGAATAGGCCTGGATAGCCCGGCGGAACGCACTTGGCAGGATGATACGGCGCATGCGCAGGGCCCAGGACATCCCGTAGGCTTTGGCCGCCTCGACCTCGCCCGGGGGCGTTGCCATCAGCGCGCCGCGGATGATCTCCGTGGTGTAGGCCGCAGTGTTGAGTGTGAAGGCCAGAAGCGCCGGGTAGAACGGATCCCGGAAGATATCCCACCAGAAGGTCTCCTGGATGCCCTCAATCTGGCCAATGCCGTAATAGATGATGTAGAGCTGGATGAGCAGTGGCGTGCCCCGGAAAAGGTAGGTGTAGAGCCAGACCGGGCCTGACACGAACGGGTTTCTTACGGTACGCAGAATGGCCAGGGGGACGGCCATCAGCAATCCGATCACCAGCGACAGGAACACCAGCTGGACGGTCGTGGTCAGCCCGCCCCAGTAGTGCATCACCGTGGTCGCAGTGAAGATCTCGTTCTGGTTGAGCAGCTCCGAGAGGAATTCGGGCATGGCTCAGATGCCTCCCACGACGCCGGCATTGGCGCGCCGGTTCAGCCACTTGATGGCCAGCTCGGTGATGGCCGTCAGGGACAGGTACATCACGGCGACCGGAATGAAGAACTTGAACGGGGCGTGCTCCGCCTTGCTGGCCTGTTCGGCGATGCGGACCATGTCCGACAGACCAATGACCGAGACCAGGGCCGTGGTCTTGAGCAGTACCTGCCAGTTGTTGCCGATGCCGGGCAGGGCATGGCGCAGCATCTGGGGGAACATGATCCGGAAGAAAACCTGGAGGCGGTTCATGCCATAGGCCCGCCCCGCCTCGATCTGACCGGTCGGGACGGCCAGGAAGGCACCGCGGAATGTCTCCGTCATGTAGGCACCGAAGATCAGCCCTATGGTCAGCACCCCGGACATGAAGGGATCAAACTGAACGAAGAAGTCGATCCCGTGGTTGTAGTAGAGGTAGTCCGACAGCTGGTTCATCAGAACCTGGCCGCCGTAGTAGAACAGCATCATCATCACCAGATCCGGAATGCCGCGGATTACCGTGGTGTAGAAGGTAGCGACGCCCCTTGCTGACCGGCTGCCCGAGAGCTTGGCGGAGGCTCCGAGCAGCCCGATGGCGAGGGCCAGCGCCAGGGCGGCGAAGGCGAGCTCCGTGGTGACGATGGCACCGCGGAGCAGCTCCGGGCCATAGCCGTGGAAATCAAGCATGGATATGGCCATCCGTGACTACATCTTGATGCTGTAATCGAAATAGCGGTTCATGATGGCGTCATAGGTACCATCGTTTTTCAGCGTCTCAAGCGCCTTATTGATTTCTTTCGCCAGCGCCTTGTCACGCTTGCGCATGGCCACCGCCACGCCCTTGCCAAGCTTGACCGGTTCGCCGATTTCCTTGAAGTTGTCCCGGGTCAGGAAGTATTCCTCGCCCACCGGGTAATCCACGAACACCAGATCAAGCCGGTCGCTCTCAAGATCCAGCGCCATATCATCGGCGGTGGTATAGCGCTTGACCTCAACAATGCCGCCCAGATTCTCAGTCACGTAATTGTCCATGGTGGTGCCACGCTGGACACCGACAACCATGCCTTCCATCGCCGAGCGATCGCTCACGTCCACGTTGGTGTCCTTCTTCCCGAACCAGCCGCCGGGTGTCCGGTAATAGGGATCCGAAAACAGTACGCGCTTGGCGCGCTGCTCGGTGATGGACATGGAGGACATGATGGCGTCGTACTTGCGCGCCATGAGGCCGGGAATCATGCCGTCCCAGGCCTGAACCACGAAATCACACTCACGGTTCATCTCCTCACACATGGCTTCCGCCAGCTCCACCTCGAAGCCGGTCAGCTCGCCATCCGGCGTCCTGTATTCAAAGGGTTCGTAGGGGACGTCAAACGCGATGCGGAGCGGGCGCTCCTGTGCCTGTGCCAGGCCGGTCACCATGGCAAGGATGCAGCCTGCGGCGATCAGGATTTGTTTCATGGTGGTGACTCCGTGCTTGTGTTGTTGAGGCGTTGGGTGAACGGGTATCACTGCAGCAGTGATCGTTTGAAAAGCGCACAGGATAGCAAGGATCAGGCCAGCCCGGGAAACATCACAACGTCGATCTCTGGAAGTTCGGTGCCAGGAACTGTTTGACGCGTTCGGAGGACGGGTTGTTGAAGACCTGCTCAGGGGAACCCTGTTCCTCGATCCGGCCCTGATGCAGGAACATGACCTGGCTGCAAACATCCCGGGCAAAGGCCATTTCGTGGGTGACCACGATCATGGTGCGGCCTTCCTCTGCCAGCTTCTGCATGACCCTGAGCACGTCACCCACCAGCTCCGGGTCCAGCGCGGATGTGGGTTCATCGAACAGCATGACTTCCGGCTCCATGGCCAGTGCGCGGGCGATAGCGGCACGCTGCTGCTGCCCGCCTGATATCTGGGCCGGGTAGTAGTCCTTGCGTTCACGGATGCCGACTTTGTCGAGATAGGCTTCCGCGCGTTCGATGGCTTCTTTCTTCGGCACCTTCAGGACGTGGACCGGCGCCTCGATGATGTTTTCCAGCACCGTCATGTGGGACCAGAGATTGAAGTTCTGGAACACCATGGAGAGCCGGGCGCGGATCCGCTCCACCTGGCCCTGATCCGCCGGAACGCGGACCCCCTTGCGGTTCTGTCTGAACTGGATGGGCTCCCCGTGGACGATCACCTCGCCGGACGTCGGCGTTTCCAGCAGGTTGAGGCAACGCAGGAAGGTGCTCTTGCCGGAGCCGGAGCTACCGATCATGGACACGACGTCGCCTTTGCGCGCCTCCAGGTCCAGTCCCTGAAGAACCGGCGTGTCCCCGAAAGACTTGTGGATATTGCGGCAGACGAGAGGCGCACTGTCATCGGCCATGGGGAGGCTCCTGAGTTTGTGGTAGGCGCTTTTTACGGACTGTGACGGCAAAAATCAATAGTGCATTGGCGAAGTAACGGGAGCCGGGAAGCCATCATGACTCTGAGCGTGAGGATGGTGGATTGACAGATGGCGACTGACGGACCTTCAGGTGGAGCCTGTGGCAGGCGCTCCGTTATGAGGAGATGGACGACTGGATCGCCTTAGCCTTGTCCCGGAGCAGCGTCAGGTACTCGCTGGTGAGTGTCTCCATATCCACCCGCGCTGCGTTGGTGCTGATGTTGATGGCGCCCAGCAGACGGCCATTGGCGTCGAACGCGGGTACGGCCAGGGAGCGCAGTCCGGAGTCCAGTTCCTGATCGGTGATGGCGTAACCGTGACGCCGCACCGATTCGATACAGGCTTTGAGCTCCCCTTTGTCCGTAATGGTTTTCGCCGTGTGGGGCTCCAGAGTGATCCGTTCGAGATAGGCATCGAGCTCCGGCTCCGGCAGTTGGGCCAGCAGGGCACGCCCCATGGAGGTGTAGGCCGCGGGCAGGCGCGTACCCACCGAAAGCGTGATGGCCATCAGCCGGTGCGGTGCGGAGGAGCGGGCCACGTAGATGACGTCGTCGCCATCCAGTACGCCAAGGGACGATGATTCACCGCACTGGTCCGTGATCTCCTCGAGATACTTCTGGATGACGTTGCGGTAGCTGTTGGAAGCAAGATAGGAGTAGCCCAGCTGCAGGACCCGGGGCGTGAGCTCAAAGTAGCGCTGGGTCTTGCGCACGTAGCCCAGCGAGTGCAGCGTCAGCAGAAAGCGCCGGGCCTTGGCGCGGTTCATGCCGGTGCGCTCCGCCACTTCGCTCAGTGTCATGCGCGGATGCGCGTCATCAAAGGCCATGATCACATCCAGGCCGCTGGCCAGCGCCGTGACGTAATCGCGGTTCTCGGGCTTGATAACGTCGTCCGGTGAAGTATCAGGCATGGGTCTCCAGTCGCTGTCTGTGCAGGTTGATCATCAGGAACAGCGAATGGTAGCATGATGTTCGTGTGGCGAACAAATGGTTGTGCCATACGAACCCTCGCGCAGGTTACTCCAGTGACTCGTAGGGCAGTCCCACGTAGTTCTCCGCGATGGTCTTTAGCCCTGCTTCGGAACTGGTGACGTAGTCGATCTCTGCCTGCTGCATACGCGCGGCGAAATCCTCCTCCTCCGTGAAGCGGTGGAGCATGCTGGTCATCCACCAGGAGAACCGCTCCGCTTTCCAGACGCGCTTGAGGCAGGTGGGGGAGTAGTTCGGGATCAGATCCGTCCGGCCCTCGTGATACACCTTCACCATCAGGCGGTACAGGGTGTTCACATCACTGGCGGCCAGGTTGAGCCCCTTGGCGCCGGTCGGGGGTACGATGTGCGCTGCGTCCCCGGCCAGGAACAGCCGGCCGTGCTGCATCGGCTCGGCAACGAAACTCTTCAGCGGCGCGATGCTCTTCTCCAGCGAGGGCCCGGTGACCAGGTTGGCTGCCACATCGCTCGGGATCCGGCGCTTGAGCTCTTCCCAGAAGCGTTCGTCCGACCAGTCCTCAACCTTTTCGTCTGAGGGCACCTGGAGGTAGTAGCGGCTGCGGGTTTCAGAGCGCATGCTGCACAGCGCAAAACCGCGCTCGTGCTGGGCGTAGATGAGTTCCTCCGTCACCGGGGGCGTATCCGCCAGCAGGCCCAGCCAGCCAAAGGGGTAGACCCGTTCGAACTCCTTCAGCCGGTCCTGCGGGATGGATTTGCGGGAGACGCCATGGAAGCCGTCACAGCCGGCCACGTAGTCGCAGTCCAGGCGGTGGGTCTCGCCATCCTTGTCGAAGGTCAGGTAGGGATGATCGGTTTCCAGATCATGGGGCTGGACATTCGTTGCCTCATAGATGCTGCGACCCCCGGTGGCCTCCCGGGCCTCCATCAGATCCCGGGTGATCTCGGTCTGGCCATAGACCATGACCGTGCTGCCTCCGGTCAGTCCCGCCAGATCAACCCGCACGCGGTGATTGTCAAAGGCCAGCTCCACGCCGCTGTGGGGCAGACCCTCGCGGTCCATGCGCTCGTGGACGCCCGCCTCCCGCAGCAGGTCCACCATGCCCTGTTCCAGAACGCCGGCCCGGATCCGACTGAGCACGTAGTCGCCGGATTTGCGCTCGACGATGACGTTGTCGATGCCCTGGCGGGTCAGAAGCTGGCCAAGCAGCAGCCCCGAGGGCCCTGCACCGATGATGGCGACCTGGGTTTTCATGGTGTTTGCTCCGTTGTGTCCCGGTTGATCGAAGTAACGGACATCTGTTCGTTATGCGTATTGTATTTTTCAATGAAAGCGATCGATAATTTAAGGCACAATCCCAATGGAATTTTGGACATTTCCAATATCTGGGGCGTTTCCTGCTCCGGATGGCACAGACGGAGGTCCCATGGCCGGCGCCAGCGTTCCCGTTTTCAAACTCTATGGAGAAACCCATCACTGGCCCACGCCGGATCTTCTCCACTGCGAGTCCATCCCGGAGCGCAGTCAGCTGCACGACTGGCATATCCACCCGCACCGTCATACCGACTTGGTGCATCTGCTGTATGTCTCGGCGGGCAGACTCACGCTGGAAATGGAAGGTGAGAGTCGGGAACAGGTGGCACCGCTGCTGATTGTGGTTCCGGCCATGAGTATCCATGGGTTCCACTTCTCGCCGGATACCGATGGGGCAATCCTGACGCTGGCCCAACCCATGGTGGAACAGCTTGAGTCACGCCTGGGATCCGTGGCCCGGGTGCTGCTGCGCCGGGGGGCTTACCCGGCCGGAGGTACTGTTCAGGGAGGGCGTATTGCGGCGCTGTTCCGCCAGCTGCGCGAAGAGTACCTCCAGCCAGCTCAGGG
>NZ_CAJXMA010000044.1:0-25155 GCF_913056445.1 uncultured Halovibrio sp. | reverse complement strand
TGGGTGTCTATGCCCAGTTTCTGGAAGATCAGCGCCAGTTCGTTGACCAGGGCGATGTTCACATCCCGTTGGGTGTTCTCAATGACCTTGGCCGCCTCTGCCACCTGGATGGAGGCGGCCTTGTGGGTGCCGGCGGTGATGATGCTGGCGTAGAGCTCGTCGATGAATTCGGCGGCCTCTGGCGTGGAGCCGGAGGTGACCTTGGGAATCGTGGGCAGGCGATGCTGCTTGTCGCCGGGGTTGATGCGCTCGGGGCTGTAGCCGGCGGTGAAATCCTGGTTGAAGACCAGCCCGCTTTCGGCCTCCAACAGGGGCACGCAGACCTCTTCGGTGGCGCCAGGGTAGACGGTGGACTCAAACACGACCGTGTCGCCACGTTTCAGCGCCTGCCCCACGGTCTTTGAGGCGGCGCGAAGGGGCGTTAGATCCGGGGTCTTGAAGGCATCAATGGGCGTGGGGACGGTGACGATGAAGACTGTGGCTTCACCCAGGTCGGCTGGCTCGCAGCTGTACTGGATGTTCTCGGCCTCGGCAAGTTCCTCCCAGGTGGCTTCCCGTGTGCGGTCGATGCCGTCTTTGAGCTGATCAACGCGCTCTGGGTCGATGTCGAACCCCAGGGTGGTGTAGTTCTTGGCGAATTCCACGGCCAAGGGGAGGCCAACGTAGCCGAGGCCGATGATGGCGATGGTTGGCTTCAAGTTGTGGGGGTCGAGGTAGTAAATATCCGGTTTATCGCGCGCAGGGCGCGCTCCTACGCTTTGTGGGCACGTTCACTGTAGGAAGCGAGCCTCGCTCGCGATTTTGTTTGATCGCTTGCGAGGCAAGCTCCTACAGCTACTGTTGGGCAACTTCCTGCTTCAACGCCTCGATTTCCTGCTCAATCTGCTGATGCTCCTCCAGCTTCCGCTGCAGAAACCGCCGCGTCACCCGTGCCTTCTCGGTCACCCCGGCCGGGGTGAGCTGGTAGAAGTACGCGCTCTTGTTCTGGCTGTTGCGGAAGTTTTCCGCCTTCACCCATCCCTTCTCCTTGAGGGCCTTCAGGCAATAGTTGAGCTTGCCCAGGCTGTAGCCGAGCTCGGTGGCGAGCTGGCGCTGGGAGAGGTTGGGGTTGTGCTCCAGGGCGCGGAGGAGTTGGTAGCGGTCGGAGTCTGTGAGCATGCGGTATGAGTTGGGCGGCGCCTGGATACGCTACCGCCCCGGGGCGTATCCCCCCCGTTGCCGGATTGGTGCGCTTCCGGTGCGCGTTCAGTGTTTGAACGGCGAATTATAGCAAGGGACGATATGAGAGCAAACGGGGAGAGCGTTACGTTTGTGTAGGAGCGTTTAGGTTTTATTCAGCAGCTGCCGGTAGCGGCTGAGAACCGTTTCATCCTCCGCCGGGTATTCCGGTGCCAGGGTTTGCAGTGTGTCTGCGAGCAGGCTGGCGACAATGGCCCGGGCCTCGGGTTTGTTGTCGGCAGGGATGATATGCCAGGGGCTCGGGGATGTGGGTGGCGGCGATGGCTTCTTCCACGTAGCCCAGCAGTTCCTCCCGGCGCTGGTGTTCGCCGATGGTTTTGAGGCTGGTATCCAGATCTGGCAGGGCCTCGGGATGCTCTGCGCGGCTGGGGTAGTGGTTGAGCTGGGGGTGGTGGGGGCTGAATGACCAGTCCATGGGGCCTCGATCCGGTAGAGGTGTTGGTCTGTTCAGCGTAGCGCAACTCCTGGGCAGAACTGTAGGGGCGAGCCTTGCTCTGATCCAAGTCGAGGCATATAATTGAACATATATGTTGAGGGGGTTGGTCATGGGCCAAGTGACGATTTATCTCGATGATGAGACTGAAAAAAAGATGATTGAAAATGCCAGGGTCATGAAGCTTTCAAAAAGCAAATGGATTGCTGGCGTAATCCAGGAAAAACTGGTGGATCAATGGCCCGATACGGTGCGGGAACTGCCGGGGAGCTGGAGTGACTTCCCCTCACTGGAGGAGCTGCGTGTTGGAGAGAGTGCTGATACAGAGCGGGAAGCGCTTTAATGTGGGTGCTTGATACCAATACGCTGATCTACTTTTTCAAGGGGGAGGGCCGGGTTGCGGAGCGGATGTTGGCGCGGGCGCCCCAGGATATTGGCATCCCCGCTATTGTTCTCTATGAACTGCAGGTTGGCATCGCCAAATCGTCATCGCCGGAGAAACGATCGAAGCAGCTCGCAGAGTTGACCTCAGCGGTGCAGGTCCTGCCTTTTCACCAACGCGAGGCAAAGGCAGCTGCAGAGATCCGCGCCACCCTGGAGAGCGAGGGCCAGCCCATCGGCCCCTGTGACACCCTGATTGCCGGCACGGCGCTGGCCCATGGTTCCATCCTGGTCAGCCGCAATGTCCGTGAATTTGAACGGGTCGACCAATTGCGTTTGGAGGATTGGTTCTGAAGCAGGATTGAACATACTACCCCCATGTAGGAGCGAGCCTTGCTCGCGATTTTTTCAGGTATCGCTTGCAAGGCAAGCTCCTACGGTGGGTTGGGAGAAAACCTGTTCAGGTGTCATCCAGCAGCTGCCGGTAGCGGCTGAGCACCGTCTCATTCCCTTCCGGGTATTCCGGCGCCAGGGTTTTCAGTGTGTCCGCCAGAAGACCGGCGACAATGGCGCGGGCTTCGGGTTTTTTGTCGGCGGGGATGATGTGCCACGGCGCCTCCGATATATGAGTGGCGGCGATGGCTTCTTCCGCATAACCGAGCAGTTCCTCCCGGCGTTGCCAGCCCTCGATGTCTGAGGGGTCGAACTTCCAGCGCTTGTGGGGTTTATCAAGGCGCTTGCGCAGGCGTTTTTCGTGCTCCTGCTCGGAGGTGTGGAGCCAGAACTTGAGTATGCAGGTGCCTTCCCGGGCCAGGTGCTGTTCGAACTGGCGCAGCGAGGTGTAGCGCCCCCGCAGCTCCCCCGGCCCGGCGTGCCACACAGGCCAGGCCCTTTCGGCAATGACGGCCTCATGGTGGCTGCGGTTGAACGCCGAGACCTCCCCGAACGCCGGCAGGAAAGGCGTGACGCGCCAGAGAAAGTCGTGCCGTGTTTCGCTGCCTGTGGGCCGCGAGAAAGACCACGCGTGGAAGCCGGCCGGGTCCATGTAGGTGGCGAGGGTGCGGATCAGGCTGTCCTTGCCGCTGGCGTCCGGGCCGTGGACGACCAGCAGCAGGGCCTTCTCCCGGTTTGCCCAGAGGCGGCGCTGGTATTCGCCGATGGTTTTCAGGCTGGTTTCCAGGTCCGGTAGCGCATCGGGGTTTTCGGCGCGGCTGGGGTAATGGCTGAGCTGGGGGCGGTTGGGGTCAAATGACCAGTCCATGGGGCCTCGATCCGGTGGCGGTTTGGTATGCCCAGCGTAGCCCATTTCCCGGCCAGACCTGTAGGAGCGAGCCTTGCTCGCGATTCTTGGGGTATCGCTTACGAGGCAAGCTCCTACGCAACCACGATTCCCACACAGGTCGTAAATGCACTACCCGTTGATCCTGTCTATAATGCATGCCTCTGACGATCCATTCCGTATCATACTGGTAGAGGGACGCCGCCATTACTGATCAACAAGCCCCCCAAGCGCACGACGACGAAATTGACCTGGTGGATCTGGCGCGGGCACTGATCCGGCGCCGGTGGGTGATCATCGGGACCTTCCTGGTGTGCACACTGGGCGCTGCCTTCTATGCCTTCGCCCAGGAACGGGTCTACGCGTTCACTACCAGTATCGAGCTGGGTGAGTTCGGGCCCCAAGAGTACGTGGCCAGTGCCTCCGGCACCAAGAACACCATCGAGGAGCGCATCCTGCTCAGCGCCAAACGGGCCTATCTGAAAGAGCGGGACCTCGAATCCATGCCTTTTGATGTGTCCGTCTCCACGGCGGAGGAAAGCAGCTTTGTAAACCTGGTGACGGAGGCGCCTCTGGATGAACAGGAGACGGTGGCTGAGTTCCATGATCGGATTTACAAGCGCCTGCGTGATGAGCACCAGTCCCGCCTGAGCATTCTTGAGGAAGAAAGCGACGCCAAGCTCAAGAACCTGCGTGAGTCACTTAAGGCGGAGCAGCGCCGGATGAAGGTGCTGGAAGGGTTGAGCGTGAACTCGACGGAGCAGGCCGGCAACGGCGATACACAGGCGCAGGCCCTGGCCGGAGAGGACGTGCGCGCGACCCTGGCCAGCTCGGACGCGGCGCTGACCCTGCTGCTCAGCCAGCTCCAGCTCAATGAACGGATCTCCGAGCGCGAGGAGCGCATCAATGAGATCCAGAGCAACCTGCGCGAGGAACAGACCCGCCGCTCCTGGATCAAGCCCACCCGCGCGGAGGACCTTGCCATTGCCTCCCTTAACCCCGTGGGCACCAGCCGCGCCCTGATCCTCGTTCTTGGCGCACTGCTGGGCGGTATGCTGGGTGTGTTCATGGCGTTCTTCGTGGAATTCGCCGCCCGCGTCCGCGAGGCGGAAACCTCCTCGTAGGAGCGGGTCCCGCTTGCGATAACTACTGCTATCGAGGGTGTGTGACGGCCGCCCGGCCGTTCGCCGCCCTCGAGCACCCCTTACCCTCTCTGTAATACCCAGAACAATCGCGAGCAGTCCACGTCCCCGCAGTGGCATGCGGATTGGTATTTCCTGAGTCTGCACTGGTGAAAGGGTCCCCCTTTCACGATGAAATACCCTCCTGAAACACCCCGGCTTTTACGTATTGCATCCCTTTCACTCACGTCCTTCCAGAACAACGCTTTAACAGCGTCTTTGTTGTTTCCGAACGCTCTGGCACAGCGCCTGCAATAGGTCAGGCAGAGCTGAACCAGAGACTGAACGTGCAGGAGGTGGAGCCTCCTGCGTTCCCGGAAAACAACAAGGCGCTGACCAGCCATGACCAAACCACTCGAAGATGTGCGGATCATTGATCTGACGCACATGCTCTCCGGACCCTACGCCGGCATGCTGCTGGCGGACCTCGGAGCGGAGTCGATCAAGGTTGAGCCGCTCAAGGGGGAGGGCACCCGCTCGCTGCTTGCCGGTAACCCCAAGTTCTCCCATGGGGGGCAGGGGGCGTACTTCATCACCCTCAACCGCAACAAGAAAAGCGTGTGCATCGACCTCAAGAGCGAGGATGGCCTGGCCATCTTCTATGACCTGGTGCGCGATGCGGACGTGGTGCTCGACAACTTCTCCGCCGGCGTCCCCACCAAGCTGAAGATCGACCACGAGCACCTTTCCGAGATCAACCCGCAGATCATCACCTGCTCGGTCACCGGCTTCGGCGAGGACGGGCCCAACTACCAGCGCCCGGCCTTCGACCAGGTGGTGCAGGGCATTGGCGGTGGCATGTCGATCACCGGCCATGACGCCGAGCACCCGGCACGCGCGGGCATCCCCATCGGAGACCTGGGCGGCGGCATGTTCGCGGTCATGGGCATCCTCTCGGCCCTGCACTCGCGCACCACCCATGGCTACGGCCAGCACGTGGACATCTCCATGCTTGACTGCCAGGTCAGCATGCTCAACTACATGGCCACCATGTATTTCCTTTCCGGCGAGAACCCCTCGCCCATCGGCAACAGCCACTTCGTGCACGTGCCCTACGACGCCTTCCGCACCAGCGATGGGTTCGTGATCATCGCGGTGATCTTCGACAGCTTCTGGGACAACCTGGTGGAGCTGCTCGACATTGACGAACTGCGCGACCCGGAATACCGCACCCAGCCCGGGCGCTTCGCGGACAAGCACCGCATCAACGGCATCCTCACCGAGCTGCTGCGCACCGAGTCCACCGCGCACTGGGTGGAGCTGCTCTCCGGCGCCCGCATTCCCTGTGCCCCGGTCAACCGCCTGTCCGATGCGTTGAACGACCCGCAGGTGCTGTTCCGCAACATGGTGGTGGACATTCCCCAGCCGGATGGCGGCACCGTCCGCGCGCCCGGCAACCCCATCAAGCTCTCCATTGACGAGCCCGATTCCTACACACCGCCGCCGCTGCTGGGCCAGCACACCAGTGAGGTGCTGGAGAAGCTGGGCTACAGCGCGGACCGGATCCGTTCACTTCTGGATAAGGGGATCGTTGGATGATGGCAACCGCCGTAAACGATTCAGTCGTCATCAATGAGGTCGGCCCCCGGGACGGCCTCCAGAGCCAGGGCAAGACGCTGACACCAAGGGAACGCCTGGAGCTGATCCAGCGTCTTGTTAATACAGGGCTGCGTCACGTTGAGGCGGGCAGTTTCGTCTCGCCGAAGGCCGTGCCGCAGATGGCCGGCACGGATGAGGTCTTCCAGGGTCTGCCTTCAAAGGATCAGGTTCGCTACGCCGCCCTGGTTCCCAACATGAAGGGCTATGAGCTGGCCGTGGCGGCCGGTGCGCGCGTGGTGAACGTGGTGCTCTCGGTCACCGAGACCATGAACTACGAGAACATCCGCCGCACCGTGGATGACTCCGCAGCCGACTTTGAGCGGATCCTCGAGCGTGCCAGTGCCGAGGGTGTTGCCGGCCAGGCGTATCTGGCCGTGGCGTTTGAGTGCCCCTTCGAGGGCCCGGTAAACCCGGAGGTGGTCCGCCACTACGCCGAGCGCATGAGTGCGGCCGGCGCGGGGAAAATCATCATTGCGGACACCATCGGTGCCGCCAACCCGACCGGGGTTAAGGCGGTACTTGAGGCGGTCAGCAGGGTGATCCCCCTCAGCCGGGTTGCCTGCCATTTCCACGACACCCGGGGCCTGGCCCTGGCCAATGTGCTGGCCTCGCTCAACGCGGGCGTGCGCGAGTTCGATGCCTCCATCGGGGGGCTCGGTGGCTGCCCGTTCTCACCGGGCGCGACCGGCAATGTGGCCACCGAAGATGTCGCCCTGCTTCTGGGGTCCATGGGGTACGGCACGGGTATTGACCCGCAGGCCCTGGTGCCGGTGGTGCGCGCCGTGCAGTCGCTGACCGGCACTGAGCTCGGCGGCAAGAGTTTCCGCTGGCTGTCACAGCAGTACGACAAACAGCAGGGAGGCGGTAGCAATGGTCGGTAAAGTGCTTGGATTTGCAGCCCAGCTGGCCCCGTGGGCCGTTGTGGCCAGCCTCGGTTACGCCGCGGCCTTCATCCACCCGACGGTGGAGCCGCTGCCCCTGCCCCAGCCGCTGAAAGAACCACGGGACATCTTCTACGACGTGGCCAGCGCCAATGGCGAACGCTTCTGGTTCGTGGGCAACGCCGGCACCGTGCTGGAGGGCACCCGCGAGCCGCAGGGCTGGGAGCGCCACACCATGCCCGAGGCCATCAACCTCCAGGGCGTGGCCGTGACCCCTGAGGGCACCGTGGTGGCCGTGGGGAACGAGGGCGCTGTCTTCATCCGCCGGGCGGGTGAGTCGGCATGGACCTCCCAGCGTCTGCCGGTGTCCGAACGCGCCGGGAAGATGGTGGACGCGGCCTGGCTCAAGGGTGAGCTCTGGGTCGTGGGCGAGATGGGCGCGATCTTCCGCAGCGACGATGGCGGCCGCAACTGGCAGTCACTGGGCCTGGACGAGGACATCGGGCTCAACGACATCAATGCCGCGCCTGACGGCACCCTCTGGATCACGGCCGAGTTCGGGGAGCTGATCCACTCGCAGGACAACGGCCAGAGCTGGCAGACCCGGACCTTCGGTTCCGAAAGCCTGCGCTCGGTCGACTTCACCCAGAACGGCGCCGGCGTGGTGGTGGGCAACAACGGCACCATGCTGTACCGCGCCGGCCCGGACAGTGACTGGCGCGAGCTTGACCCCGTGACCTCCGAGCACCTGTACGACGTGGGCTTTGACGGCGAGCGCTGGCTGGCCGTCGGTAACTCAGGAGCCCTGGTCACCTCCACCGACGGGCAGCAGTGGCAGAGCCGCGAGCCCGAAAACTTTGGCAGCGGCTACCACACCCGCCTCCAGACCACTGAACGCGGCACCGTGATCGCCGGCCAGACCATTGGCCTGCTGCGGGCCTCCGACTGGAACACCTGGCCGGTAGCAGAGGAGAACCAATGATGTCGCTCAGCCGTTTCGCTCAGGCCCTGTCTGAATTCTGTATTCGCCACCGCAAGCCGGTGACCGCCCTGATCGTGGTGTCCACGATCGCCATGGCGGCACTGCTGACGCGCCTGGAGGTCTACACCGAGTTCAGTGACATGGTGCCCCAGGGCCACCCTTACGTGGACGTGCACCAGGAGTACAAGGAGACCTTCGGGGGCTCCAACAAGGTGTCGATCATGGTGGCGGCCGAGGAGGGCACCATCTTCCAGCGCCCGATCCTGAAGGAGGTGCAGCGCATCACCCAGGAGCTGGCCAAGGTCAGTGGTGTGAATCCCTTCCAGATTACCTCCCTGGCCTCGCGCAAGCTCAAGTCCGTGAATGCTTCCTCCCGGGGCATCGAGAGCGTGCCGCTGATGTGGCCGGATGTGCCCGAGACCCGCGAGGGCGTGGACAAGCTTCAGAGCGCGGTGCTCAACAACCCGCTGGTCTACGGCATCTACGTGGCCCAGGACCAGGGATCGACGCTGATCCAGGTGGACTTCTACGACAACCTGGTGGACTACACCAAGATCTTCCCGCAGATCCAGTCGATCCTGGATGCCTCGCCGGTCGAGGACCAGGTCGAGCACCACATTGTGGGCCAGCCGGTGCTGTACGGCTGGGTGAACCATTACCTGGGCGAGACCGTGAACATCGCGCTGGCCTCGCTGGGGGCGATGCTGCTGGCGCTGTTCCTGCTGAACCGGACCTGGCGCGGGACGCTGCTGCCGTTGCTCAGTGGTGTGGTCTCGACCATCTGGGCGCTGGGCATCGGGGTGCTGCTGGGCTTCAACTTTGATCCGCTGGTCATCGTGGTGGCGTTCATCATCACCGCGCGCTGCTTCAGCCATGCGGTGCAGCTGATCACCCGGTTTGATGACCTGTGCGACGGCGAGGGCGTTCAGCCGAAAAAGGCCGCCGAGCAGACCATGAAGGAGCTCTTCCGGCCCGGGCTTCTGGGGCTGGTCTCGGACGCCGGCGCCATCCTGTGCGTGGTGCTCACGCCCATCCCGCTGCTGCAGAAGGTCTCCATCATCGGCGCCATCTGGGTCATGACCATCGGCTTCTCCGCCGTGATCCTGACCCCGGTACTGCTGAGCTGGGTCAAGGCGCCGCTGCGCAACGCTCACCCGCTGAACCTGCGCTTTCTGCTGACCGCGGTGCTGAGCGTGGCGGTGAAGGTGGTCGAGACCCGCGCCCGCTACGTGGTGCTGCCGGTGACCGCCATCGCGGTGGGCCTGCTGGTGTTCAAGGCCACGGACCTGACCGTGGGCGATGCCACCCCCGGCTCGCCGATCCTGTGGGAGGACTCGTCCTTCAACCGGGACAGTGCGCTGATCAATGAGCAGTACCCGGGCACCGAGCAGATGTTCATCGTGCTCTCCGGCGGCGACGACGTGCTCAAACGCCCGGACGTGCTCGACTGGATGCAGCGCTTCCAGCGCCGCATGGAGCGCATGCCACAGGTCGGGGGCAGTCTCTCGCTGGCGGACATCGTGGTGGACGTGCGGCGCAACCTCTATGAGGGCAACCCGCGTTACCGCGAGCTGGGCAACAGCCAGATGGAGAACGGCGAGCTGATCAGCTTCTACATGCAGGGTGCGGCGCCGGACGATCTGGCCCAGTACGCCAACCCCATGTTCAGCGACGGCTCGGTGATCCTGTTCCTGCAGGACCGCAAGGGCGAGACCCTGCGTCAGGCGACCTACCAGATCAAGCGCTTCATCAATAACAACCCGCTGGATGGCGTGGACGTGCGCATGGCGGGTGGCTCGCTGGGGATCATCGCGGCGGTCAACGAGGTGCTTCTGAGGGACCAGGTCGAGGCGATCGCGCTGGCGCTGCTGGTGGTGATCCTGTCCTGCCTGGTGGTGTATCGCTCTTCGGCCAGCGGCATCTTCTTCATGGTGCCGGTGCTGATCTCGAACGTGGTGACCTTCGCGTTCATGGCCTGGCAGGGCATTGGCATGAGCATCAGCACGCTGCCGGTGGTCGCCCTGGGCATCGGGCTGGGCGTGGATTACGCCTTCTACATCGTGGACTCGGTCAAGGAATACCTTGAGAAAGAGCCCGATGGCGATGCCGTGGAAGCCATCCGCCAGTCCCTCTATTCCGCTGGGCGCGGGGTGCTGCTGACGTCAGTGACCCTCGCCGCCGGCGTGCTTCTCTGGTCCTTTTCCTCTCTCCGCTTCCAGGCGGAGATGGGCATGCTTATCGGGTTGTGGTTGCTCGTTTCAGCGTTCACCTCGCTGTTCGTCATGCCCTCCCTGGTAAGGGTTCTGCGCCCGAAGTTCATCTTCGGCCAGGCCCCGCAGACTACCCCGGCTGATCAGACAGCCGGAAAACCTGCTCCTTCCACGTACTGACTACGGGTGAACGACATGAGCACATACAACAAACGCGGCCTGGTCCGCAAAAACGTCCCGAGGCGTCTGCTGCTGGCAGGGGCAATTGCTGCGGCATCAGCCGGGGTCACCACGCCGGTGTATGCCGAGGAACCGAACTGGCTGCTCAAGGACTGGGAAATCAGTGGCTATCTGCGCCAGTACGTTGGCATGAACCTGGAGAACCCGACGCTGATCGGCCCCGGCCCGGCGATCTTCGATGGCACGCAGGAGGACGATTACAAGTACGACCTCTCGATGCTGCGCTCCGTGGGCAAGCTGAACCTGTTCCGGGACTTCGGCGACGGCACCCGCTTCAAGTTCAGTGGCCGGATCTCGCGCGAGGTGAACACCGAGTACATGCGCGACATGCAGCGGGTGGCTGATGAGTGGGCGCGCACGGGCCCCGAGAACGAGGCATTCCGGGATCTCAAACGCGATGTCTACAACGACGAGGAAGTGCGCGCGGCCTGGCTCCAGATGGACCTGACGGATTCGACGAACCTGAAGCTGGGCCGGCAACAGGTGGTCTGGGGCGAGACGGACTTCTTCCAGCTGATGGACGTGGTCCACGGCTATGACTTCCGCTGGCGGTCCTTCCTGGAGCCGGAGAACGAGGAGCTGCGTAAGCCGCTCAACATCGTGAACCTGCGCCAGCGTATCGCCGACGGCGACCTGCAGGCGATCTACATTCCCGGCAAGCTCAACGACAAGGAAGACTTTGGTAACAGCTACGACGTTGAGGGTGGGCGCTGGGCCAATCAGCCCAACCGCGGGGTCCAGTTCCAGTCCGCGCCTTTCGGGGCCGGCGTGCGTTACAACTATGAGCACCCGGAGGCGGATGTGGAGGACGGCGCCTACGGCCTGCGCTGGAGCAGTACCCTGGGCAACTGGGGCTACTCGCTGGCCTGGTTCCATGGGCCCAACCCCAATCCGGTGGCCAACCCCAATCCGGCACTCAACAACACCGCGCCCCAGTTGAGCACGGGAGCCTATGAAGGCATCTATGAAGGGCCTGCCGGCAGGGCCGGTGAGTTCATCTTCCCGACCATTGATGTGTTCGGGGTAACGGCGAACAACTACTTCCCGGCACTGGATGTGGTGTTCAGCACCGAGCTGGCCTACATCCCGGAGGCACCGTACAACTTCGGTGTGGAAAGTAACGGTGCCGCGCCGCCCGGCGAGGCCTGCGGGTTTTTCCCCGGCTTCTGTGGTATTAAGGAGAAGAACCTCTTCCGGTCGATGTTCCGTATCGACAAGCAGCTGGATCTTACCGACCTGATCGGTACCAGCCGCCCGTCGTTCGCCAGTATCCAGATCTTCAACAACTGGATCACGGATTACGAAGGCAACGATCAGCTGGTCAATACCGCCGGTTTTGGCGGCAAGACTGAGGAGTTCAGTTCCATCCTGACCGCCGTGCTGTCGGCCAACTACGCCAACGACACGGTGAACCCGTCACTGGCCGCGGTCTCCGACCTGACCTATGGCGGTGGCGTGATCATACCGGCAGTTGAACTGGTACAGGGGGACCACATCCGTATTCGTCTCGAGGGGAACTTCTTCTTCCATGAGACCGACCAGGACCGCCCGCTGGAGGGTTTCAACGACACCAACCTGTTCGGGTACTTCTCAGGCAATGACCAGCTCATGGCCCGCCTGACCTACCAATTCTGAGGAGAACAACAATGACCATCCAACCCACAATCCGAAAGATGACTCTGGCGCTGGCCCTGGCGGCCGGCTCCAGCGGGGCCCTGGCGGCGGCACTGTCACCGGGCGATGAGCTCAACGCCGGCAACCTGAAGCAGCACCTCCAGGACACTTTCGAGGGCAACACCATTGAATCGCTGCTGACCGACGTGCAGGAGCGCCTGATTCTGGAAGAGGGCCTGACCATGACCCTCAAGGCCTCGGAGCCGGTCAAGCTGGGCGAGGATTACATGGCGGCCACGGAGAAGTACTCGGACCAGGCCACCTTCAACCCGGAAACGCGCCTGATGGAAGGCTGGGTGGCGGGCATGCCGTTCCCCGACGTGACGGCGGATACCCCGAACGCGGCGGAGAAGCTGGTCTGGAACCACCACGTGGCCCAGCCCACCAAGAACTTCCAGGACTACCCGAAGTTCGCCTACCTGTTCGTGGATGACGAGGACGGGCTGGAGCGCCGCCAGGAGTGGGTGTTCAAGCGCTTCTACACCAAGGGGCGCCTGGGCGAGGAACAGACCGAGGTGGGCGATGAGGATGTGCTGTTCAAGCAGCTGCTGTACGCCACCTACCCGAACGACATCCGCGGCCTTGGCCTGTTCACCATTCGTTACGACGGTCCGCAGCTGGATGACAGCTGGGCCTACCTGACAACGGTCCGGCGGACCCGGCGCCTTTCCGGCGGGACCTGGATGGACCCGATCGGCGGTACCGACCAGCTCAATGACGACATTGAGATCTTCAACGCCCACCCGACCTGGTACCCGGAGTACAAGCTGCTGGGTAAGCGCACCATCCTGGCGGTGGCCCACAGCCAGACGCGTTCCTGGAACCTGGACGCAAGCGGGCCCCAGGAGTTCCCGATCGTGGATCTCGACGATGCCCCGCACTGGAACCCGCAGGATGAGTGGGAACCGCGTGATGTCTGGGTGATCGAGGCCACCGCGCCGCCGGAGCACCCCTACAGCAAGAAGGTCATGTACATGGACACCGAGTTCCCGCGCTTCTACATGGCGGACGTCTATGACCGTAAGGGCGAGTTCTGGAAGTGGATGAACTACAACCTCAAGACCGTGGATACCGAGGACGGGGATCGCGGGATCGTGTCGGCCGCCGGCTTCACCATCGACTACCAGCGCCGCCACGCGACCATCTTCATCCTGCATCCGGATGTGCGGCTGAACACGCCCGGAGTGGGTCCTGAGGACATCACCCTGCGTGAACTCGAACGGGCGGCTGAGCGCTGATGCCTCGCCTTTCAACAGGAAAGGAGCGGGCGGCTGACGCCCGCTACCACCAAGTGTTTGCGGGAGAGGAATTATGAGCTTCAGATTGGGTGTGGATGTCGGGGGTACGTTCACGGACCTGCTCCTGATCAACGATGCCACCGGCGAGGCATTCACCTGCAAGGTGCCCTCGACGCCGAGCGACTCCTCCCAGGGGGTGCTCAACGGCATTGAGCAGATCTGCCGCACGTCCGGGGTCAAGCCGCAGGACATCACGTCGGTGATGCACGGCACCACGGTGGCCACCAACGCCATCCTGACGCAGAAGGGCGCCCGGGTGGGGCTGGTGACGACCCAGGGCTACCGCCAGGTCCTGCACATTGCCCGTTCCTACGTGCCGGGCGGCATCGGCGGCTGGGTGATCTTCAACAAGCAGCCCCTGCTGGCCTCGCTGGAGGACACGGTGGAGGCTCATGAGCGCATTGGCGCCAAAGGGGATGTGGTGACGCCGCTGGATGACAACGACATCCGGGGCAAGCTCCAGGCACTCAAGGAAGCGGGCGTGGAGGCGGTGACGGTCTGTCTCATCAACGCCTACGCCAACGGCGAGCACGAGCGCCGCATCGGTGAGATCGCCGCCGAGGTGATGCCGGACATTCCGGTGTCGCTGTCCTCGCGGGTGGTACCGGAAATGCAGGAGTACGAGCGCACCGAGACCACGGTGGTGAACAGCTTCGTTCACCCGGAGGTGTCGAGTTACCTCAGTCACCTGGAAAAGGAAATCGCCCACCGGCTGGCCGATGATGTGCACCTGTCGATCCTGCGCTCCGACGGTGGTCTGGCGGCCAGCGAGGCGGCGGCCGCGACACCGGTCAACCTGTTGCTCTCCGGCCCTGCCGGCGGTGTGGCCGGGGCGATCTGGTTCTGTTCGCGGGGTGGCTTTGACCGGGTGCTGACCTTCGATGTGGGGGGAACGTCCACGGACGTGGCCCTGATCGAGAACAGCAGCGCCCGGCTGCGCCGCGAAACCCAGGTGGGGGACGTGGCGGTACGCGCGCCCTCGGTGGACGTGCGTACGGTCGGGGCCGGAGGCGGCTCCATCGCCTTTGTGCCGGAGCTGACCAAGGCCCTGCGCGTGGGCCCGGACAGCGCCGGTGCCACACCGGGCCCGGCGGCCTACGGCCAGGGCGGTGAAGCCCCGACGGTGACCGACGCCGACGTGGTGCTGGGTTACCTGCCCGCCGACCAGAAACTGGGCGGCAACATGGCCCTGCGCAAGGATCTGGCGGAAAAGGCGGTCCAGACCGTGGCGGACGCCATGGATCTGTCGATCAAGGACGCGGCCGAGGGCATCGTGCGTATTGCCAACGAGCACATGTTCGGCGCCCTGCGCCTGATCTCCGTGGAGCAGGGCTATGACCCGCGGGACTTCGCGCTCTGTGGTTTCGGTGGCGCCGGCCCGCTGCATGCCAACGCCCTGGGCATCCTGATGGATGCCTGGCCGGTGATCATCCCGCCCTCGCCAGGGGTGCTGTGCGCCTACGGGGATGCCACCACCCGGGTCAAGGACGAGGCGTCGCGCTCACTGGTCAGGGGCTTCTCAGGCCTGACGAAGGAGGACGTGGTTGCAACCCTGGACCAGCTGACCCAGCAGGTGAATGACTCGCTTGCGGACCAGGACATCCCCCGAGACCAGCAGGTGGTGACCTGGGAGGCGGACGTGCGCTACCAGGGCCAGGCCCTGCTGCTGACCCAGGTGGTCGAGCCCGAGACCCTGCGCAGCGAGGGACTGGACGTGCTCCGGCGCGCCTTCGATGCCGAGCACCTGCAGCTGTTCAGCTTCTCGCTGGATGAGGAGCACGAGCTGGTGAACCTGCGCGCCACCGCCAGGGCGCCGCGCCCGAACATCCGCGAGCGCCAGTGGGCGGTCAGCGAGACCAGTTCGGATGTCGCCATCGTGGGTGAGAGCCCGATCTATTACGAGGGCCGGGACTACAACGCCACGCTGTACGACCGCGACCACCTGAGTCCGGGCCATGTGGTGGAAGGGCCGGCCATTGTCATGGAGATGGACTCCACCACCGTCATCCTGCCCGGTTACCACGCCACCGTGGACAGGGTCGGGAACCTTCTGATCGAGCCTGCCAGTCCGGGCAAGGAGTAACTGCGATGCCAGCCACACTGAACGAAACCAACAATACTCCGCTGAAGCGGGTCGATGTGGACCTGGTCACCCTCGATATCATCGAGAATGCCATGTCCAACGCCCGCAAGGAGATGGACGCGGTGCTGATGCGCACGGCCATGTCTCCGGGCATCCGCGAGCAGGGCGACGCCTTCCCGATGATCGCCAACCACGAGGGCAAGATGGTGGTGGGCCAGTTCGGCTCCTTCATCTCCGGGTTCGTCAATTCCTATAACGGCGACATCAACGAGGGCGACGTCTTCCTCACCAATGACCCCTATGCCTGTGACGGCGCGGTCAGCCACCTGCCGGACTGGCTGATCCTGGTGCCGGTGTTCAAGGACGGGCGGCTGATCAACTGGGCGGCGATGTTCGGGCATATGTCCGATGTCGGCGGCAAGGTGCCGGGCAGCCTGCCCACCGATGCCACCTCCATCTTCGAGGAAGGCATCCGGATCCCGCCGATGAAGATCTACCGCGGCGGCGTGCTCAACGAGGACGCGCTGGACATCATCCTGCACAACGTGCGGGTGCCCAGCTGGGACCAGTCGGATTTCAATGCCATTGTGGCGGCCTGCCGCACGGCGGCGCGGCGCTGCATCGAGCTGGCGGAACGCTTCGGTGACGACATCTTCACCAGCGCGCTGGGCGAGATGCTGGAGCGCAACTACGTGGCCATGCGCGAGATCATCCGCAACGTGGTGCCCGAGAGCAAACGCTCCTTCGAGGATTACATCTGCGATGACGGCGCGGGTCTCGGGCCCTACACCATGCGCTGCACCCTGTGGCGCGAGGGCGACAAGGCCATCTTCGACTTCGAGGGGACCGACCCGCAGGCGCCGTCATCCGTGAACTTCTACCTCAACGAGGAGATGTTCAAGATGTTCTTCGGGGCCTTCACCATCAACCTGTTCGATCCCTCGATCCTGTTCAACGACGGCTTCTACGACCTGGTGGAGGTGCGCATCCCCCAGGGCTCCATCCTCAAGCCCAACTTCCCGGCGGCGCTGTCGTGCCGGACCCACCTGCTGGGGCGGCTGTTCGATGTGATGAGTGGGCTGCTGGGCCAGGGCTCGCCGGATGCCATGAATGCGGCCGGGTTCTCGGACTCGCCGCACTTCATGTACTCGGGCTACGACGATAACGAGGAATGGTTCCAGCTGTTCCAGATCGGCTTCGGGGGTATTCCCGGGCGCCCACTCGGTGATGGGCCCGACGGTCACTCGCTGTGGCCGGGCTTCACCAACGTGCCCAACGAGTTCGTGGAGGCGTACTTCCCGATCCGGATCGAGACCTACGAGACCATCACCGACTCCGGTGGGGCCGGCAAGCACCGTGGCGGTAACGGCATCCGCGTGGGCTACCGCTTACTGGCCAACGGCGAGGTCTCGATCCACGACGACCGCTGGCTCACCTATCCCTGGGGCGTGAATGGCGGTGACCCGGGCATGCGCAGCCGCAAGACGCTGCTGCGGGCGGACGGTTCCGAGCAGATCCTGCCCTCCAAGTGCGACCACGTGAAGGTCCGCAAGGATGACCTCCTGCTGTTCGACACCTGGGGCGGCGGTGGCTGGGGCAACCCGCTCGAGCGCGACCCCGAGGCCGTTGCGACTGACGTGAAGCGTGGACTGGTGAGCGTGGACGGGGCGCGGCGCTACGGCGTGGTGCTGGACGCCAATGGCCGGATCGATGCCGCCGCGACGGAAAGCCTGCGCGGCGAGATGGCGCCCGGCCGGGATACCACGGAGCTGTTCAACCGGGGCGGCACCATTGCCGAGATCAAGGCGCGCTGCCTTGAGGAGACGGGGCTGCCGGCACCGGAAACCCCGACCTGGGACAAGCAGGGAGCCTGACCATGAGCCTGACTTCCCGATCCCTTGCAAGGGCAGAGCGTTACGCGCTGGTACTGGTGGACATGAGCGTGGGGTTCACCGACCCCGTGCAAAGCGCCCTGGGCACTGAATCGGCCGCCGTGGTGGCGGCCAACCAGCAGTTGCTGGCGTACTTCCGCGAGCAGGGGCTGCCGGTGTTCTACACCACGGTGGCCTACAGCGAGCCCGACCAGGCCCGGATCTTCCGGGAGAAACTGCCGTCGCTGGAAGTGCTGGCGCTGGGTTCCGGCATGGAGGTGATCGACCCCAGGGTCGCGCCCCGTGACAACGAACCCGTGATCATCAAGCACTGGCCCAGTGGCTTCTTCGGCACCGACCTGAACGAGTTCCTGAAACAGGCCGGTGTGGATGGCGTTGTGGTGACGGGCATGACCACCAGCGGCTGTGTCCGGGCCACCGCCCTGGACAGCCTGCAGAACGAGTACCGCACGATCGTGGTGCGCGATGCCGTGGGCGACCGTGATGCCCAGGCCCATGACGCCAACCTCAAGGACCTGGAGACCAAGTATGTGGACGTGCTTTCCCTGCAACAGACACTGGCGCTGCTGGCCGGTGATGATTAGCCGGGCGGTGGTGCCCGTGGCGCTGCTGGCGCTGGCGGGCTGCAGCGCGCTTCCGGGCCTCGGTGAGGATCCGCTGAAGGCGGAGCTGGAGGCCAGGCTGGCGAGTGAACCGGCGGCCTGTGCCGACTATCGCGCGGCCTACGTGGCGGGGTTCGAGACCCACGTCCAGGGGCTCAGTGTCGATCAGCAGGCGCTGACGCAGCAGGGGCTGGAACGGTTGGAGAGCAGCCGCGCCATCCTGGCGGCCAATGACCTGGCGCGCACGGACTGCACACGCCCCCACTGCATCATCGAGCCGTTGGATGCGGGCAAGCTGGACAGCTGGTGCGGCTACCGCCTCGACCGCAGTGACGGGCCCGAGGTGTTCCAGTGGTTTGAGTGGTCGAAGGTGGAGAATGAGTGATGATGGCAAGAACCCTGTACGACAAGCTCTGGGACAACCACCGGGTCGATGATCTGCCCGATGGCAGTTCGCTGATCTACATTGACCGCCAGCTCCTGCATGAGGTCACCTCGCCCCAGGCCTTTTCCGGGCTGCGCATGCAGCACCGGCCGGTGTGGCGCACCAGTGCCAGCATCGCCGTGCCGGATCACGCGGTCCCCACCCGTGACCGGGAGGCCGGCGTAACGGGCATTGCGGACCTTGTGGCCCGCCGTCAGGTCCAGCGCCTCACCGATAACTGCGATGAGTTTGGTATTGAACTGTTCCCGCTGTCGGACTCACGCCAGGGGATCGTGCACGTGATCGGCCCGGAGCAGGGCCTGACCCTGCCGGGCATGACCATTGTCTGTGGCGACTCGCATACCGCCACCCACGGCGCCTTCGCGACCCTGGCCATGGGCATCGGCACCAGCGACGTGGAACACGTGCTCGCGACCCAGACCCTGAAAATGCGGCGCCAGAAGAACATGCGCGTGGTCTTCGATGGCCGGCTCTCGCCCTGGGTCACGCCCAAGGACCTGGTCATGGCCATGATCGGGCGCATCGGCACCGCCGGTGGCACCGGTTACGCCATTGAGTACGCCGGCTCGGCCATCCGCTCGCTGAGCATGGAAGGGCGCATGACCATCTGCAACATGAGCATCGAGGCCGGCGCGCGGGCGGGCATGGTGGCCTATGACAGGGTCACCGAGGATTACGTGCGTGGGCGCCATTACGCGCCGAAAGGCGATATGTTCCAGCGCGCGATCGGTGTCTGGCGGGACCTGGTCTCTGACGAAGGGGCGCATTTCGACCGCGAGGAGCACTTCGATGCCGGGGCACTCTCACCCCAGGTCTCGTGGGGCACCTCCCCGGAGATGGTTTGTGGTATAAGTGAATCCATACCCCGGCTGGAAGAGGTCGCCGACCCGGGGTTGCGCGAGGCCTACCGGCGGGCGCTGGATTACATGGCGCTGGAACCAGGGCAGCCGCTGGCGGGCATAGAGCTGGATAAGGTGTTCATCGGCTCCTGCACCAATGCGCGCATTGAGGATCTGAGAGCCGTTGCGGCGGTGGTTGAGGGCCGGCGGGTGCACGAGCGGATCCGCCAGGCCCTGATCGTGCCGGGCTCGGGCCAGGTCCGCGAGCAGGCTGAGCGTGAGGGGCTCGACCGCATCTTTCTGGATGCCGGCTTTGAATGGCGGGCGGCCGGGTGCTCGATGTGTCTGGGGATGAACGACGATCGCCTGTCCGAAGGCGAACGCTGTGCCTCGACCTCGAACCGCAACTTCGAGGGGCGCCAGGGTAAGGGAGGACGTACCCATCTCATGAGCCCGGTGATGGCCGCTGCCGCTGCAGTAACCGGGGCCATCACCGACGTACGGGAGTTGTGACCATGCAGCCTTTCAGTACCCATACCGGGATCGTGATCCCGTTTGACCGGCGCAATGTGGACACCGATGCCATCGTGCCCAAGCAGTACCTGAAGATGCTGGAGAAGACCGGCTTCGGGGCCTTCCTGTTCGATGACGAACGCTACCTGGACCCCGGTGATGTGGAAACGCCGATCACCGAGCGCCGCCCGAATCCGGACTTCATTCTCAACCAGGCGCCGTACGACAAAGGCAGCATCCTGCTGGCACGGGATAATTTCGGGTGCGGCTCCAGCCGTGAGCACGCGGTCTGGGCGCTGGCGGATTTCGGCATCCGGGTGGTGATTGCGCCGAGCTTCGGCGAGATCTTCTACAACAACTGCATCAACAACGGCCTGCTGCCGGTGATCCTGAAGCAGGCCAGTGTGGAGGAACTGTTCGCCTGCTGCCGCGAGCACGCTGGCTTTGAGCTGACGGTGGATCTGGAAAACCAGACGCTGGTGAACCCGGCGCAGGGAGAGTGGCCCTTCCGGATGGAAGACGGTCACCGCAAGGCGCTGTTGCAGGGGCTGGATGAGATCGGGCTGACGCTGGAACGGGCGGAGGCCATCCGGGCGTTCGAGGCCAACCGTCGCGCCCGCGAACCCTGGTTGTTCACTGAGTGAGGGGCAGGCCGTGGAGTTCAACAATGCGGAGTCACGACGGGTCCAGATCTGCCTGATCGGCAATTCCAAGCTCAACCAGATGGTGCACTCGCTGATCCCGGAATACCGGGGCGTGGCGGACATCACCATCATCGACAGCATCTTCCACGATGCCCTGGGCGCGGCCCGGCGAATGGTGGAGTCCGATGCCGTGGATATCTTCATCAGCGCCGGCGCCAACGCCCACTACCTCAAGGATACCCTGCCCAAGCCGGTGGTGGTGCTGGAGGTGCGCCAGTCGGATATGATCAATGCCGTTCTGAGGGCGTCTGGGATCAGCAACCGGATCCTGCTGCTGACCTACAAGCACCAGCCCACCTGGACGGAGTTCCTGTCCTACTTCAATGGCCTGGAAGTGGTGCACAAGACCTACGGCACCGCCGAAGAGGCCCGGGATCTGTTCCTCAGCACCGACCTCAGTGAGTTCGGTGTGGTCATCGGTTCCAGCTATGTGTGCGATCTGGCGGAAAAGGCCGGACTGCCGGGAACCCTGCTGTATTCCAAGGCCTCATGCCGGGCCATGATCGAGCAGGCGGTTGATACGGCGGCCCGGAACAAGGTCGAGCGCGAACGCGATGCCTTCATCGATTTCCTGCTCTGGCAGTCGACCAAGGCGCTGGTGGTCACGGATGTGATGGACCGGGCGGTGGCGTTCAATGAGCGGGCGTTTGAGCTGATGCCGAAGCTCAAGCGGGGGCGGGGCGTGAAGCGCTTCCTGGACCCCCGGTTTGAAAACCACACGGAAATGGTGGCCGAGGGCATGGTGCTCAACGACCGGCTGTGCCGGGTAACCAAGCGCCTGTTCGAGGTGGACGGCAATCACGTGGGCCACCTGTACTCGATTGTGGCCTCGCCCGTAAGGCGCGAGGACGACAGCGATGACGCCTCACGCTCGCTCGTGTTCCAGTCGCCGCAGATGACCGAGGCCAGCCACTTCCTGTCCATCTACGGGGCCACCCCGGGGCCGGTGCTGCTGCGCGGCGAGACCGGCACCGGCAAGGAACTGGCGGCGCGCCAGATCCATGAGGTCAGCCTCAACAGCAAGGGGCCGTTCGTGGCCATCAACTGCGCGGCCATTCCCAGCGAGCTGTTCGAGGCGGAGCTGTTCGGCTATTCCGACGGTGCGTTCACCCATGCCCGCAGCGGCGGCAAGTCCGGTCTGCTGGAGTCGGCCAACAACGGCACCTTCTTCATGGACGAGATCAATTCGCTGCCGCTGCCCCAGCAGGCCAAGCTGCTGCGCGTGTTGCAGGAGCGCGAAATCAAGCCGGTGGGCTCGCGCACGACGGTGGCGCTCAACATCAAGTTCGTGGCCGCCTGCAACCATGACCTCTACGAGGAGGTGCAGGCCGGGCGTTTCCGGGAGGATCTCTACTACCGGCTGAATGTGTTCAACGTACGCCTGCCGGCATTGCGCGAGCGGATTGAGGACATCCAGCCGTTGAGCCACCACTTCCTGAAGAAGCTTGATGAGCAGTATCAGGTGGATGTGGACATTGAGGCGCTGGCCACGCTGTTGCAGCCGTACTTCGTGCGCTTCAACTGGCCCGGGAACGTGCGCCAGCTGGAGAACATGCTGGAGCGGTTGCTGGTGTCGGTCACGCTGTACGAGTCGCTGGCGGATTTTGAGAAGGCATTGCCGAGGCTGGTGCCGGAACTGTTCCCGGAGGACTGCGTGGAGCCTGAAGGGGTGGCCGTGGAAGGGCGCCTGCGCCAGGTGGAGCGCGAGGAGATCCTGAAGGTGCTCGGTCAGTTCGGGGGCAATAAGACCCGGACCGCCGAGTACCTGGGGATCAGTCAGACGACGCTGTGGCGCCGTCTGAAGGAGCTGTGAGGCCCGTTAAAGGGCCTGCATCTGCTCCGGGTTGAACTGCTCCAGCGAGCCCGGCTCGATGTAACGCTTCCAGTTGTCGAAGATTTCCCGACCCGCGAGAAAGCCCTCGAAAATGGCATGGTCCGTCATCCGGGGCGTGACGCAGTCGCCCACCCGGTGGACGTTGGGCAGCTGGGCTTTCAGTTCGAAGTACAGGTCTTCCAGCGGCAGGTGCCGTACTGCCATCACCACCGAATCAATGCCTTCCAGCGTTTCGGTCTCGCCCGTGTAGAGGTTGAAGATGTCCACGCTGTTGTCGTGAATGGCGCCGACCCAGCTGTTGAGGGTGTGCGTCATGCCCGCCTTGAACAGGTTGGCGTACACCACCGGCTGGTCCAGGGTGGTGGCCAGCTTGTGGAACAGGGCGTTCCAGCGCGTGACCACATGCACCTGGTGGCCGCGTTCGGTCAGAAGCTCGGCGATGCCGGCGGAGTAGCGTGTGCCATGCTCATCCACGATCAGCACCCGCTTGCCGATGCTGTCGGGCTTGCCCAGAACCTCGTCCACGGTGATCACGTGGTTGCTGTCCGCGCCCGGGACCTGGGCGACAAGGGGGTTGATGTCGCTGTAGCCGCTGCGATCCGGAGTGGAGCCGGTGGCCACGATGATGCCGTCCGGGTTCAGGCCCTTCACGGAATCCAGGGTGGCGGTGTGGCCGGTCCTGATGTCGACCCCCAGTGTCGCGATCTGGGCCTTGAGGTCCTTCACGATCCACTGGAAGGAGTCCCGCCGGGGGAGCTGGACGATCTGGTTCACCTGGCCACCCAGCTGGTTTTCGCGCTCGAGCAGGGTGACCTTGTGGTTGCGGCTCGCTAGGCCTTCGGCGGCCTTCATGCCGGCGGGCCCACCGCCGATCACTACCCAGTGCTGGGCACGGCCGGCCATCTGGATGGTCTCCGGGCCGAACACCGCTTCGCGCCCGGTGGCCGGGTTGACCTGGCAGGTCATGGAGGTGCCATGGAACAGGCGCGCCACACAGCCCTGGTTGCAACGGATGCAGTGGTAGATCTCGTCCTCGCGGCCGGCCTCGGTCTTGTTCGCGAACGCCGGGTCGGCGATCTGGGCGCGCGTCATGGCCACCATGTCGGCACCGCCATCTTCCAGGATCTGCTCCGCTTCGGTGGCATTGCTGATGCCGGAAACGGCGAACACCGGCAGTGACAGGGCCTTTTTCAGGCGGGTGATGGGTGGCACCAGCCAGGAGTCCGGTACATCGTAGGGCGGCATGATGTAGGAGGCGGACTGATAGATCCCGGCGGTGGTCATGACGTAGTCGATCAGGCCCTCGGCCTCGATGATCCGTGCGATCTCGATCCAGTCATCGGCCTGGAGCCCGCCCGGGACCATCTCATCCACCGGCAGGCGGATGCCCACGATGATGTCATTGCCCACGCGCTCGCGCACCGCCCGGATAACCTCCAGCGGGAAGCGCATGCGGTTGGCCAGTTCACCGCCGTATTCGTCGGTGCGCTTGTTGAAGGCCGGCGACAGGAACTGGTGCAGCAGATAGCTGTGGGCCAGGTGCACCTCGATGCCGTCGAAACCGGCTTCCCTGGTGTACTCGGCGGAGCGGCACCAGCCTTCCACCACCTCGTCCATGTCGCTGCGCTCCATGGCCTTGGCCATCTCGCCGAACACCGGCGACTTGATGTTCGAGGAGGACCACAGCACACGGTAGTCATCCATGGCGTGCGTCTCGCCCATGACACCGAAGTGGTTGAGCTGGGCGAAGATGTGCGAGCCGTGGCGGTGAACGGCGTCGGTCAGTTCGCGGTCCCGCTCCACCATCTCGTGGCGGTAGCCGTAGGGGTAACCGCGGGTGAAGGTGTTGGAGGTGGGGTGGATCAGCCGGTTGCCGGTGATCATCAGCCCGATGCCACCCTTGGCGCGGGCCACGTGGTAGTGGATGTCGCGGTCGGTGGTGATGCCGTCGCGCGTGTTGAACGCCATGGCATGGGCGGACTGCATGATCCGGTTGCGCAGTGTGACGTTGCGGATCGTCAGTGGCTTGAACAGGTTGGGGTATTGGGCGTGGGTCATTCCGATGGCTCCTTGATGGGATTGTTATTGCTCTGGGATGTGGGCCTTTCGGAAGGCCCGGAACGGCGCTGGGCGCCGGGTTGGTAATGACTGATCAGGATGCCCGCGAATACGGCGATGGCACCGGCGATCTGCGCCACGGTCAGGGCCTGGTCGAGCACCAGGTAACCCAGCAGCATGGCGGAGATGGGACTGAAGAACAGGAAGGCGGTGATCAGCACCGGCTCGAGGTGGCGCAGTGCGCGATACCACAGGAAGTAGGGCAGCAGCGTGCCGATCACTGCCAGGTAGAAGTAACCGCCCAGGTGGCCGGTCTCCAGCTGCTGGAAGGGCAGCTCGAAGGCCAGGGCAAAGGGCAGCAGGAAAAGCCCGCCGAGCAGCAGCTGCCAGCCCGTGAACGCGAGCGTGGGGATGGCCAGCTGCCAGCGTTTGACCAGCAGGATGCCCAGGGCCATGGAGAACGCCGCTACCAGGGCGGCGGCGATGCCGACCGTGTCCCAGGCGAGGCGGCTGGGCGCGATCAGGATCATCGCAACGCCCCCCAGGCCAATGAACACGCCCACGGCGACGTGCCGTGGTGTCCGGGTTCCGAAGAGAAGCCAGCCCATGACCATGATCAGCAACGGCTGTGAGGCCACCAGCAGTGCGGCCAGCCCGCCCGGTAAGCGGTAGGCGGCAACAAACAGTGGCCAGTGCAGCAGCGACATGCACAACAGGCTGACCACCGCCAGCTTACCCCACTGGCTGCGGTCCGGGCGGTAGCGGGTCATCAATGTGATGACCAGCCC
>NZ_CAJXMA010000043.1:0-25157 GCF_913056445.1 uncultured Halovibrio sp. | reverse complement strand
AGCAGCGTGTGAAACCGGATAGCCATAGGCAAGATTCACGCTTGTACTGCCTTCCAGCGTCACGGACTCGCCTGAGGCAGCACTTTGGTCACAATCTGAAGAGGCAAGACAGGCCGAATGCACAATAGCAGAGGCAGATCTTATTGAGCCTGCAGCACCTTCAATTGATGCTGCCCGTGCATCCCCACCCAGATCAGCAAACCGCGGTAACGCGAATGCAGACAGAATACCGAGAATGACAATCACAATGACCAGTTCAATCAGAGTGAAGCCTTGTTGCTTTTGTCTGCTAATGTTCATTTATTCAACTCCCAAATTCATCGATAAAACCCTTTAGCCATTTCTTCTGGATTCCAATTTAGCAACTAACAGTGCTAACCGTTGGCTGGCCATCGGTAGGAGCATTTTCATAGGTGAACGAACAATTACCTTCACTACTGGTAATGGTCAATTGGCCCTCACCCGTGCCATCGTCGTAATTGAAGGTAAAATCTTCTGTGATCTGAGCTGCCTCCGCGATGGAACCATTGGTAGCGTTCTCCTGATCAGCCGTCGGGTAGCCGTTGACAATGTCGATAGTAGCCCCTTCCAGCTCTACTGTTGAAGGCTTTTCCCTGGCAAGCCAAGCGGAATGAACAATATCTGATGCTGATTTCACAGAGCCTCTAGCGCCCTCTGTGGCAGCCTCTTCAGCGTCACCCCCCAGATCCGCAAATCGCGGCAATGCAAACGCAGAGAGAATTCCGAGAATAACAATCACAATAACCAGTTCGATAAGGGTGAAACCCTGTTGTTGCCGTTGCATGAAAGTTACTCCTTTCAGACTTTTCATGTAGATTTAGATGTTTTGACTAACAGTATGACTGAATTTCGCGCAATTTCGAGTCAGGAATTGTTTAAACTTGTTGAAACCTCCCCTTCCTCGGCGTTGTATTCAATCGTGTGCTCCGTATCACCTCTCTGATACTCATAGGTACAGCTGTTCGTACCGGAACTGGCGACGTAGTCAGTATCGTCACCATCACTCGCGCTGACCGTCGGTGCATTGGACTGCAATAATGCGCGCCACAAGTTCACGCAATTGCTCGATGAAGCCCCATCCGTTACTGAAACGGGCCAACCTTCGGCGTTGGTATTTACATTGTCCGCACCAAACCCTTCAAGCCCATCATTCACCTCGCCGGGCGCACCAACGCCGGTCCACTGCGCTTTCACCAGAGCCACAGCAGAACCAAAGGCTCCAGCGGTCCCCCGTACACTCGCCTCATGCGCTTCTTCCGAAAGCTCCGCAAACCGAGGCAACACCGTCGCCGCCAGAATGGCGATGATCACGATCACCACCACCAGCTCGATCAGCGTGAAGCCGCTCTGTTGCCCTCTTACGTGTCCCAGTTCATTCGTGTTCATTCTCGCGCTCATACTCGATTGGAATTGATTTTCTTTGCTCTGCTATCCGATAGCCGCACTGCCCAGATCCCAAACCGGCAGAAAGACCCCCAGCGCCAGAATCAGAACCAGTATGGCCACACCTACAAGCAATATGGGCTCAATGGATTCAGACAACCGGTTCAACTGGTAATCCACTTCCTCATCGTAGAAATCCGCCACGTTGATGAGCATCTCATCCACGGAGCCGGTTTCCTCGCCCACCGAGATCATCTGCAGAATCAGCGGCGTGAACAGCTCGCTTTCACGGGCGGCGCGCATCAGGCTGTCACCGCGCTCAATCGAGGTGCGCATCTCATGCAGGTGATGCGCGATCCAGGCGTTACTGTTGGCGTCCGCTACCACGGAAAGCGCGCTGGTCACGGGCATACCGGCTGCGAGGGTCGTGGCAAAGTTACGCGAGAACCGGCTCAGCGCGATCTGCTCCAGAATGGGCCCGATGATGGGAATACGCAGCTTGTAACGGTCCCACTGCAGGCGCCCGGGCTCTGTGGCGATCCACCGACGTACCCCCACGAAGGCGGCCACCATACCTCCCAGCAGTGCCGGCCACCAGGTGGTCATGAAATTGGAGGTCATGATCAGCACCTGGGTGATGAACGGCAGGTCCGCCCCCAGGCGCTCAAAGGTGGAAATAAACTGGGGGATCACGAAGAAGTTGATGATGATCATCGCCGCGGTCAGCGCGACGATCACGAAGATCGGATAACGGGTGGCCTGCTTGATGCGCCGGCGTGTTTCCCGCTCCAGCTCCAGGATGCGCGAGAGCCGGAAGAAAGCGTCGTCCAGCTGACCGGTGTTCTCCCCCACGTGCACCATGGCCACGAACAGTCCGGAGAAAACACGGTCATTGGCCTGCATGGCGGTGGCCATGGTGGTGCCGGTCTCCAGCCGGTCCGCCACGTCATCCAGCGCCTGGCTCAGCGCGCGCGCCTTGCTGGTCTCGGCCAGCCCGCGCATGGTGCGGATGATCGGGATGCCGGCCTTGGTGAGCGCGTACATCTGGCGACAGAACACGATCAGGTCATCCAGCTTCACTTTCGGCTGGAACAGCTCGATCTGCCCCAGCTGAGCCAGGCTGCTGCCGGCTTCCGCCTCCGGCTCCACGGAGACTGGCGTAATGCCCCGGCGCTGGAGCTCGGCGGCGATGGCGTCCCGTGACCCCCCTTCCAGCACCCCCTGTTCCAGGGCACCCTTGCTGTTACGGCCCCGATACTCGAAACGCATGGTCAGTCTCCCGCCTCATCCGCGGTGCCACCACCGAGCGTGGCGGAGACCCGGGCGACCTCATCCAGACTGGTGATCCCCTGTTCGGCGTATCGCAGGGCGCAGTGGTCCAGGCTCTCGTAATCCGGCATGGCTCGTGCGGCCCGCTCAAAGCCAGCATAATCCGCCCGGCGCAACGCATCCAGCATCGCCTCATTGAATTCCAGAAGCTCGTAAACGCCGATACGGCCCCGGTAACCTGTGTTGCTGCACTGGTAGCAGCCCTTGCCCACAACAAAGCCCTGGCCAGCATCCCTACCAGAACCACCCGTATGGTCAGGCGCCGTCTCCCCGGTCTTCATCAACTCGTCGGAGAGGGTCAACTCCAGGGAATCATCTCCCCCGCCATCAACGGTTTCTGTTACCACCGGTTCGGCAGGCTCCGACACCTCCCCCGCTTCCGCAGGCGCCGCCAGGTCACCACACTCCCCCCTGATCCGGTCAATCCAGATCTTTTCCTGATGCGTCGGGGTGTAGGGAACCTGGCAGTTCTCACACACACGCCGCACCAGCCGCTGGGCCAGGACCCCGGCAATGGAGCTGGAGACCAGAAAGGGTTCCGCGCCCATGTCCAGAAGGCGCATGGCACTGCTGACGGCGTCGTTGGTGTGCAGGGTGGAAAGCACCATGTGGCCGGTCATGGCGGCGCGCAGACCGATCTGGACGGTCTCCTGGTCGCGCATCTCCCCCACCAGGATGATGTCCGGGTCCTGGCGCAGGGCCGAGCGCAGTACCGAGGCAAAGGTCAGCCCGATCTGGCTCTTCACCTGCACCTGGGTGATGCGCGGCAGCCGGTATTCCACCGGATCCTCGGCGGTGATGATCTTCACCTGGGCCTGGTTGAGCTCAGTCAGTGCGCCGTAGAGGGTGGTCGTCTTACCCGAGCCGGTGGGCCCGGTCACCAGCATCATGCCATGGGGCCGATGGATGAGCCGGCGGAACCGCCGCAGGATGCCAGGCGGCATACCGGTGCTCTCCAGATCCAGTATGCCCTGGGACTGGTCCAGCAGACGCATGACCACGGATTCGCCGTACTGCACCGGCAGCGTGGACACCCGCACGTCGATGCTCCGGCCCTTAACGCGGATGTTGAAGCGCCCATCCTGGGGCATGCGTTTCTCGGAGATATTGAGCCCGGCCATGAGCTTGAGGCGCAGCACCAGCGCGGAGTGGATACGCTTTTCCTTCATGACCTGTTCCTGCAGCACACCGTCGATGCGCTGACGGATGCGGATCACGGTCTCGTCCGGCTCGATGTGGACGTCCGAGCTGCGGGCCTGGATGGCATCCTCGAAGATGGTCTGCAGAAGGCGCACCACCGGCGCTTCGTTCACATCCGAGTCGCTGCCCAGATCGGCCAGATCAAAGGCCTCGTCGCCGATCTCGTCCTCCAGCTCCTCGGCCAGAGAGGCGATCTCATCCGTGCGGCGGTAGACCAGGTCCAGGGTGTTGAGCAGTTCGCTCTCCCGCACCACGGCCTGCTTCACGGGCTGGTCCAGGATCCGGGTCAGTTCATCGTAGGCGAAGATGTCCATGGGGTCCGCCATGCCCACCAGCAGCTCACCGTTGCGCTCTGCCAGCACAATGGCCCGGAAGCGCCGTGCCTGAGCCTCCGGAAGCTTCTTCACCAGCTCATGATCGAAGTTGTAGTGACGGAGCTGCACGAAGGGGATATCGAGCTGCTGCGAAAGGAAATTCAGCAGCTGGTCCTCATCCAGATAACCGAGATCCGTGAGCGTCTTACCAAGCTTGCGGCCAGTGCGCTTCTGCTCACCCAACGCGGTCTGGAGCTGTTCCTCGGTGATGACGCTGTTCTCAACGAGAAGATCGCCAATGCGGACCTTGCGGCGTGTTTCCGACATACTTCTACCCCTGCTCCGCGGCGAGCCGTTGCTCGATGTACCGGCGCAGCTGTGGCGCCAGATCCGGCAGTGACAGCGCGCGGGTATAGGCGGCCCTGGCCTGCTCATCCCGCCCGCGGCTTTCCATGGCAATACCCAGGCCGGCCCACCAGCGGGCATTGCCGTCATCGGTCTCAATCAACGCCGCCCACTGCTCGGCGGCCGCCTGATGGTCTCCGGTCTGCTGATAGAGCGCCGCCATCATGGTGTGATAGGCCGGCATGGTGCCCGGCCCCGGCGGCTCGGATTCCAGCCACTGAAGGGCACTGGCTCTGCCCGAGCGCTCAAGCGCCACACGCGCCCTGAGCAGCCGCAGTTCCGGATACATGGCCACGGCCTGCTCCGGCAGCCACTGCAACGCGGCGGCTGGCTCTCCACGCTCCAGAGCATGCCGGGCCATCGCCGCCCGGGAGCGCGGCATATCGGAATCCAGCATGGCTCGCTGATTCAGGCGTTCCCCGGCCTGCGCAACACGGCCATCCGCCAGTAGCGCTTCCAGCTCCCGGGAGAACCGCCGATCTTTTTCCGCGGGCGTCAGTTCGCGCACGCTGGGGGCGGCTGTTTCCGGCTCGGGGTCCGACTGATTCGCAACGTCATCAGTGGAGACGGGGTCTTCCGGCTCACTTTCCTGTTCCGCCACTTCTGTCTGTTCTGTCGGTTCCGGCTCTGCTGCAGGCTCCGTTGTTCCGGTCGGCTCAACCTTCCTGACAGTCTCAGGAGGCTCACTGGTGTCACCGTCCTGCTCGGTGCTTCCTGCCCGCTCGGAGGTATTACGCTCAACAGTCCCGGAACCCTCACCGGTCCGCCCCTTCTCCGCGGGCAGTGTCGCGGTACGGATCACAGGCGCCGGCTCATCGTTGATGGCGGGAACAGCCCCCTTCCCTGCAGATCGCGGCTGATCCGAGCCCAGCCACCAGAACCCGGCGCCAGCCAGTACCGCCAGCAGCAGTGCCGAGCCACCCAGTATCCAACCCCAGTGGGCAGGCGTCCGGTAGCTGGCAGCGCCCAGCCCCGCCGGAACCGACTCCCCGTTACTGCCGTCCGCACCCTCGCGTTTTTCCAGATCCCGGAGGGCGTCATTGAGCAGACTCATAGAAGTCCTCCCAGAACCCCGGGGCGGCGCACGACCGTATCGGTATCGCGGATGGCCTGGCGTACATGACGGCTGGTCACTTCACGCTCACCGCGCCCATAGGCGGCAATCAGGGCCTTGTGGGCGAGAATGTTGATCAGCCTGGGGGTTCCGCCCGAGGCACGGCTGATCAGGCGTACCGCCCTGGGCTGGAAGAGTCGTCCACCGTTCCATCCAGCCCGCGCGAGCCTGTGCTGCAGATAGTCAGCGACCGTCTCCGGCGACAGCGTCTCCAGTCGGTGCTGAAAGGTAATGCGCTGGCTCAGCTGGCGCAGATCCGGTCGGGCAAGCAATTCATCCAGCTCAGGCTGCCCGAACAGAACCACCTGCAGGAGCTTACGGCTCTCTGTTTCCAGATTGGTCAGCAGGCGCAGCGCCTCCAGGGTTTCCACAGGCATGGACTGAGCTTCATCGATCACCAGCACCGCCGCACCGGCAGACGCCGCGTTATCGATCAGATATTGCTGCAGTGCTGAAAGGGCCCTGTGGGTGTTACTGGCATCATCGAGCGTCACTCCCAGCTCGTCGGCAATGGCCTCAAATAACTCTTTAGGGCCGAGCTGGGGGTTGGGGAGATAGGCGGTGGTGAATTTCCCTTCCAGGGCATTGAGCAACAACCGGCACAGCAGTGTCTTGCCGGTGCCCACCTCGCCGGAGACCTTGATGAAGCCTTCCTTCTGGCGCAGGGCCACCAGCAGCAGTTCCAGCGCCTGCCCGTGGCTGGGCGCACGCAGGAAGTAGCGCGTATTGGGCGTCAGTGAAAAGGGGGCATCCCGAAGGCCGAAAAATGCCTCGTACATGCTACCTCTCTTGTGTCGCGCCCGCCGCCGGTTCTGGCTTCGGGGATTCTGTGGATTCCATGATCCGGCGCAGATCCCGGATGCGCTCGCGGCTGTCCTCCACGTCCTGTCCGTACCGGGCCACATTGGCGATCATGGGCTTGAGCAGAATCACCAGTTCGCTTTTCCGGGACTCATAGCTGCGCTGCTTGAACAGTTCACCAATGACCGGGATATCACTGAAGAAGGGCACCGCTGAGGTTGTCTCCTCGGTCCGATCCTGAATCAGCCCGCCGATCACCACGATCTGGCCGCTTCGTGCTCGCACCACACTGTCTGTCTCGCGCACCGTGCTCAGCGCCAGAGGCAGCGTCACGTCCTCGTCACCGATGGTGATGAGCTTTTCCTGGTCTTCCACCTCGCTCACAGAGGGATGAACATGCAGAGTGACGACGTTGTCATCACTGATCTGCGGGGTGACGTCCAGAGAAATCCCCGAAAAGAATGGCGTCAGATCCACAGAGGTCGACCTGGAGGTCCCTGTGCCACCGGCGGTGGTATCGTCATCAAAATCAAGATCGGTCACGAAGAACTCGTCACTGCCCACCTTAATGACGGCCTTCTCATTATTGACGGTCGAGATCCTCGGACTGGACAGCACCTGCACATTGCCCTGACTGCCCAGAAGCTGAATCAAGCTGTTGAAACTGTTCACCTCAAGAGCGGCGGAAAACGCTCCTCCCCCCTGGGTGTTGGTAGCAATGCTGCTGAGGCTTCCCTGAAGACTGTTGCCGCTGCCCATCTGGTCCACAGCATTCCAGTTGATGCCCTGCTGGTAACTCTCGTTGAGAGCCACCTCAAGGATTCGGGCCTCCAGGATCACCTGGCGCTTGGAGATCAGCTGCATCCGGCGAAGGTAATCCTCAACCACCTTCAGCTCATCCTGCCGGGCATGGACCACAACCACCCCCGAACCAGGATTAGTGATGACACGCTGGCCACTATCGGACCCGACCATCAGGTTCAGGGATTCGTTGAGATCCGCCCAGAAGCGCGACTCGGAGGTCGTAGTGATACGGGTACCGACCACGGTGCCATTGCCGGAGCCACTGTCACCGTTGTTCGAGCCGGAATCCCCATTGCCCGTATCGGTCACCTGCCCCGACCGTACCTGGGTTTCGGAATTGCCGCTGCGCTGGATGTCCAGGTAGTCCACCTGGAATATACGGGTCCTGAGACCTGCCTGGCGGATGCGGTAGATACGGCCCTCAAGGGCAATCTCATAACCATAGAGATCCGAGACCACATCCATGACCTCTTCGAGGGTCACCTGGGTGAGATCCAGGGTGATGGAGCCCTCCACAGCTGGATCCACCACCACGTTGTAAGGCGTACCGTCGACCAGGCTCCGGAAAAAGGTGGGTGCCGGCAGGCCCTGAGCATTGACGTTGAAGCGCTCCGCCCCGCCGGAAGTGGCACCGCCCGCTCCGGAGAAGTCCGGCATCAGGGCGCCCGTCACCTCATCAGGCGCCGGGGCGGCATCCGTATCACCGCTGCTGGCTCCAGCCTTTTCCAGTTCTTTTTCGATCCGCTCCGTGGTTTCCGTAGAACTTGCCTGCTGGGTCTGCATCAGCGGATTCCCGGCACAGCCGGCCAAAAACAGGCTGAGCACAGCTGGAATCAGAAATGGGACGGAACGCTCTCGCATAACGGTTAACCTGCTGCTAGCGCCGGACTGACGGCGCGCTGTCGAGTTCAAGAGTGTACTGCTGTCCGCCAATTTCAATCAGCACACGATCCATACCGATTCGGACAAGGGTGGCATCCCCAAGCTGACCGCCCTTAGCAAGGCTGATCCCGTTGATGACCGCCCGCCGGCGCTGATCCCCCACCAGGATTGAGTCCAGCTGGAAGCGGCGTGCTGGCGAGACGCTGCTTTCCTGTGTCGATACCGAGGACGGCCGCGTTGGGTCCGGCAGTGACGCCCCGCTGCTGGCCCCGCAGGTCAGCGGTACCAGAATCAGCAGGCCAGCAATGATGCCACTCACAAGCCGTTCAGACACCCAACCACTCCCTGTGCAGGCTCAGTGTGTGCAACCGGATCCGGACCCGCGCTCCCGGCCAGTCCTGTGTCTGATAATCCAGTGACCGCCACCCCAGACGCTCATCCAGGCCTTCAAGATCCCGCAGATACGCCAGCACATCATGGAAACCACCGCTGACGGTGACTTCCACCGGGTGGGCATAGAGGCTGGCCTCCTTTTCACTGTTCGCACTGTCATCCTGGCCTTCCACCGCAACCGGCTGAGGGGCCCTGTGGGAGACACTCTCCAGGGCCACCCCCTCATGCCGGGCCAGCATACGGCGTAACAGCGCCACCATCTCCGACGGGCTGATCAGGCCGGTCGTCAGCTCCTCGAGCTGCTGATCGTAACGGTCAAGGCGCCTCTGGAGCTGGCTGATACGTTCACGCAGCGGTTCGTTGGGATCCTTTTCCAGCTTGCGCAGAAGCGTTTCCTCCTGCGCGGCAAGCCCTTCCAGCGACTCCTGCGCACTGGCAATGCGCTCCGCCACCTGGCTCCGGGCCTCCAGAACCGGTGTCACCAGCAACTGCCAGGCTCCCAGAGCCACCAGCGCCGCCGCAGCCACCAGCATCAGCACACGCTCACGGCGCGCCCGCGCCAGGAAGGCAGCCGCGAGCGTCTGCCAGCGCTGCTGGAGACGGTCCTTCATTCGTCTTCCTCCGCTGATTCGCGGGTTGAAGCCACATCAAAGCTCAGCGGCCCACCGTCCTCCGGGCGGTCAATGCCAAAGCGGGCAAAGCGACGCCCTTCGAACACGGATTCTTTCTGCAATCGCTGCAGATATTCAGGCACGTTCTGGCCATCGGTGGTACGACCTGACAGCCCCAGACGATCACGCATCAGATCCACCCGGATCCGTGTGAGCCATAGCCCATCGAGTGTCTGGCGTGCCAGCCCTTCCAGATAGGGTGTGAAGCCCTCGCTACTCGCCTTTGCCACCGAATCCGCACGCTCAACCAGGCGGCGGCGATCACGGACCCGCTGCTCCAGTCGTGTGACCTGCTCTTCCAGGGCCGGATCCTTCTTTCGGTCGGCCACCTGTTCCTGGAGCGTCTCCACCGACTGCTGCTTTTCGGCTTCCCGGGCTTCAATCTCCGCCAGCCGGGCTTCAGCACCGGCCAACTGATACCGGAGAGCGCCCCCGATGCCGGCAACCACCAGCAGCACAACCGCAACCAGGCTGAGCATCCGGCCCAGGGTCAGCCACTCCCTTGAGGGCTGAAAGGCCTCTGTGTACAGGTTGACGGACTGCTTCATCTCGCTCCCTCGTCATCCGCCAGCAGCGTGGCAACAGCAAGCCCGGTTCCGGGTGCGGGCGTCACGCCTGAGAGCATGGCACTCCAATCCAGATCCACCACTTCAGCGGTCACCTCGGAATTGAGCATCCCGGCAAGCGGCAGCGCTTCCGGGTGGCCTGCCAGCTGGACACGGGAGGGGGGAATCTGTCGCAGCTGACTTTCGTAATAATCCAGCGACCGCTGGATCTCCAGCGCCAGGTCCTGGACCGTCTGCTCCTGGGTGGTGGCGTCCCGTAGCTGGGCCTGGGAGACATCCAGGCGCCGCGCCATGTAGAGCACCTCACCCCGGCAAAAGATCACGTGACCACTCTGCCGTCCCAGATGCACCAGGGCCGCGCCACGCCCCTCTGGATCGGCACGGGCCAGAAGGTTACGCAGCGCGAGCTCGGCGATATCAATGCATTCAAGCTCAAGCCCCGCTTCATGGATACGCTCCACGATAGAGCGTATCCGGTCCTGGTGGGCACAGACGGCGTTAATCAATGCCCCACGGTCCCGTGAGGCGTCCTCGGGAAACGGAAAGGTATCAATAACGGCTTCACTGGCGGGATAATCGAGCAGATCCCCGAGCTTCCAGCGAACGGCGTCCGCCAGCTCGCCAGGCTCGACGTTGGGGCGCTCTGCCTGAAAGATCTGATACTGATCCGGCCCCAGAACCACCCGCGCCCGGGCACCACCCACCCCCTGTTCATTCACCAGGGATTCCAGTGTCTGCCCAGCGCCTGCGGAGCCGCTCTGGAGCGAACCGTCCGCCTGCATGCAGGCCCAATGGAGCGCATCATCGGTCAACTCCAGCCCCACGCGGAGTGAAGAGTGACGTTTCGCGAACGGATGTCGGAGGGATCGGAGTGCCAGCAAGTTGACCGTCTGCGCTGCTCGTGAAATTCCGAAGGGCACTCTCACGGAACAATGGGAGTGCCAATACGTGTCGCGAGTATAGTTCAGGATCCGAACAGATTCACGCTGTTCAGATGGTTATCCACGTCTTTTAACACAGCACTGGGACTTGCTGGCAGAAGTCTGCTAGAAGGGAATGTCGTCATCAAAGTCGTCAACGGGATCCGGCATGCCGGTCCCCTGATTCTGGTCACCACCCTGGGGCGCGTAGCCACCGCCTCCCTGGGGCGCACCACCCTGTGCGGCACCCGGCGCGCCGCCTCCGGTGCCGGCACTGTCACCACCACGGCTGTCGAGCATCTGCATCTGGCCGTTGATGTCGACGATGATCTCGGTGGTGTAACGGTCCTGACCACTCTGGTCCTGCCACTTGTTGGTCTGCAGGCGGCCCTCAATGTAGACCTTGGACCCCTTGCGCAGGTACTGGCCGGCCACTTCCGCGATCTTGCCGAACATGACGATGCGGTGCCATTCCGTGCGCGGCACCATCTGGCCGGTGTTGCGGTCCTTGTAGCTCTCGTCCGTTGCCAGCCTGAGATTGGTGACCGGGTTGCCATTGGCGGTATACCGGGTCTCGGGATCCGCGCCCAGGTTGCCGATCAGGATGACCTTGTTTACGCCTCTCGCCATGCTCTGCTCCTGTTCCTTTCTCTTTATTCGCTGTTATGCGTTGACGGAAACCGTCCCGTGGCTTCCTTACTCAGACCTGCCGCGCCACAAAGGGAAGACGCCACAGGGATTCTTCGCTGAACTGCTGGCGATCCACCTTGAGCCAGGCCTCACCGCTGCCGGCAAGCACCACGGCATCATCCACCCCCGGAATGGCCAGAAACGCCTCGCGCATGGTGCGCGGATCCTGGGTGTGCTCATCGGTGAGCTGCAACGCCAGACTGGTGGCGTAGCGTGGCGGCGCCATGGTGACAACCAGGCCGAGCCAGACCGCGATGGCCAGCAGAACGAGAACAATAACACCGCTGGCACCGGCGAAACCAGAGAGCCAGCCCCCGAGCGCACCGCCCACAAAAGACCCCATGAACTGGCTGGTGGAATAGACGCCCATGGCCGAGCCCTTGCCGGCCGCTGGCGCCTCCTTGCTGATCAGCGAGGGCAGCAGTGCCTCCAGCAGATTGAAGCCGGTGAAAAAGATGAACAGCACCCCCCAGAATCCGGCGATCCGCTCCCAGCCGATGCCCATCAGCGCCACGGCCACCCCGAGCAGCGCCACCGCCACGGTCATCACCTGCTTGAGACGGCGCTTCTTCTCGCCAATGATCAGCAGCGGCAGCATTGCCACAAAGCCCGTTCCCATCACCGAAAGATAGACCCACCAGTGCTGGTTGGTGCCCAGCCCCAGCTCCTCCAGCGTCAGCGGCACAATCAGGAACAGGGCGGTCAGCGTCAGGTGCAGGACGAAGATACCGCCATCCAGGCGCAACAGCCGACCCGATGTCAGCACCTGGCGGAGCTGGTCCCGGGCCGGCAGCGCATCCGGCTGATGGGTGCGCGTCTCAGGCGTGGGCACGATGGTTGCGACCAGCACCATGCCGATGCCCGCGAGCACGGCCGTCAGCAGGAAAATCCCCGTGAGCCCATAGGCATCCCCCACCATGGGCCCCAGCACCAGCGACAAAGCAAAGGCCATACCAATGGACAGTCCGATGGTGGCCATACCTTTGGTGCGGTTTTCCTCGCGGGTAAGGTCACTGGCCAGCGCCATGAGCACACTGGCGATAGCGCCTGAGCCCTGCAGAATGCGCCCGGCAATGACCCCCTGGATGGAATCCGACCACCCCGCCAGCAGACTGCCGGCGGCAAACAGCACAAGCCCTATCTGGATCAGCGGCTTGCGCCCAAAACGATCTGAAAGAATGCCAAAGGGGATCTGCAGCAGCGCCTGGGACAGACCGTAGGCGCCCAGTGCCACACCCAGAAGCGCCGGGCTTGCCCCCTGAAGATCCCGCCCCAACAGCACAAACACCGGCAGGATCATGAACAGACCCAGCATGCGGGAGCCGTAGACCGTTGCCAGAGCCGCTATGGCGCGTTTTTCAGTGGCGTTCATCAAGGATCCTCCGGAAAAGCGGCGCCATCTTAGCACAGCGCCGGCGGTTCACTCATGGATCCAGATCAATCCATCTATGGCGGGGTGGCGCTAAGCCCTATAATGGTCGTTTTGCCCGGCAACTGGAGCAACATGAAACACATCCGTATCCGGGGTGCGCGCACCCACAATCTGGCATCGGTGGATCTGGATATTCCCAGGGATCAGCTCGTGGTGATCACGGGGCTCTCCGGCTCCGGCAAATCATCACTGGCCTTCGATACTCTTTACGCGGAGGGGCAGCGGCGCTACGTGGAATCCCTCTCGACCTACGCCCGCCAGTTCCTTTCCATGATGGAAAAGCCGGATGTGGATCATATTGAGGGGCTGTCGCCGGCCATTTCCATCGAACAGAAGTCCACCTCGCACAACCCGCGCTCCACGGTTGGCACCATCACCGAGATCCACGACTACCTGCGCCTGCTGTTCGCGCGCGCCGGCGAACCGCACTGCCCGCTGCACGATGAACCACTGGCTGCCCAGACGGTGAGCCAGATGGTGGACCAGGTGCTGGCTCTGCCCGAGGGCAGCCGCATGATGATTCTGGCGCCGCTGATCCGCGAGCGCCGGGGCGAACACCAGCAGGTGCTGGATGAGATGCGCAGCCAGGGGTTCATACGGCTGCGTATTGACGGGACGGTGTACGACATCGATGACCTCCCCTCACTGGACGCCAAGCGCAAACACAGCATTGAGGTGGTTGTGGACCGCTTCCGGATCCGGGACGGACTGCAGCAGCGTCTGGCCGAATCCTTCGAGACCGCACTGGCGCTGGCGGATGAAACCGCCCGGGTGGCCTCCATGGATGAAGACGGCGCGGAGGAGCTGGTTTTCTCGGCCCGCCATGCCTGCCCCCAGTGCGGCTACTCCATCAGCGCGCCCGAGCCGCGGACGTTCTCATTCAACAACCCGGCGGGCGCCTGCCCCACCTGTGACGGGCTGGGGGTTGACCAGTTTTTCGACCCCCAACGACTGATCCGCAACCCCGAACTCACTCTGGCCGAAGGTGCGATACGGGGCTGGGACCGGCGCTCGGTCTACTACTTCCAGATGCTCGAAAGCGTCGCCTCCCATTACGGCTGCGACCTCGACACGCCCTGGCAGGAGCTGCCGGAGTGGTTCCAGCACACCGTCCTGCGCGGCACCGGAGATAAAGCGATCACCTTCCGGTATGTGAACTCCCGCGGTCAGGCGGTGGACCGAGAGCATCCCTTCGAGGGGGTGATTCCCAACCTGGAACGGCGTTACCGGGAAACGGATTCCCAGACGGTACGCGACGAGCTTTCCCGTTCCCTGAGTTCGCGCCCCTGCCCGGACTGCCGCGGCTCGCGCCTGAATGAGGCGGCCCGCAATGTGTTCATTGGCGACTGGACGCTTCCGGCAATGGCGCGCCTGTCCATTGCCCATGCACTGGACAACGCCCAATCCATCACCCTTCCGGGCTGGCGTGGCCAGATCGCCGAGACCATTCTCAACGAGATCCGCAAACGCCTTGAATTCCTGGTCAACGTGGGCCTGGGCTACCTCACACTTGAACGCAGCGCCGATACCCTCTCCGGAGGGGAGGCACAGCGGATCCGGCTCGCCAGCCAGATCGGGGCCGGACTCGTGGGGGTGATGTACATTCTGGACGAGCCCTCGATCGGGCTTCACCAGCGCGACAACGACCGGCTACTGGGCACCCTCAAGCGCCTGCGGGACATGGGCAACACCGTGATCGTGGTGGAGCACGACGAGGACGCCATCCGCGCCGCCGACCACATTGTGGACATCGGCCCTGGTGCCGGCATCCATGGCGGCCGGATCATGGCCGAGGGCACTGCCGACGCCATCGCGGCCGAACCGGAGTCCATCACGGGCCAGTACCTCACTGGCCAGCGCCGGATCGCCATTCCCCGACAGCGGACCGCCCCCGGCGAACACTGGATCACCGTAACGGGCGCTACCGGCCACAACCTCCAGGGCGACGAGGTACGCATCCCCGTGGGGCTGATGACCTGCGTCACTGGCGTATCAGGTTCCGGCAAATCCACGCTGATCAACAGCACGCTCTATCCGGCCGCTGCACGGCAGCTCAACAATGCTACAACACTCACACCGGAGCCCCACGAACGCATCGAAGGGCTGGAAAGCCTGGATCGTGTCATCGACATTGACCAGAGCCCCATCGGGCGCACGCCACGGTCCAACCCGGCCACCTATACCGGACTGTTCACGCCTATCCGCGAGCTGTTTGCGGGAACCCAGGAGGCCCGCTCGCGCGGCTACAAACCGGGCCGATTCAGCTTCAACGTGAAGGGTGGGCGCTGCGAGGCGTGCCAGGGTGACGGCGAGATCAAGGTCGAGATGCACTTCCTGCCCGACATCTACGTGCCCTGTGATGTCTGCCAGGGCCAGCGCTACAACCGGGAGACCCTGGAAATCACCTACAAGGGAAAGACCATCCATGAGGTGCTCTCCATGACCATCGAGGAAGCGCGCGAGTTCTTCGACTCCGTTCCCTTCCTGGCCCGGCGCCTCCAGACACTGATGGAAGTGGGTCTGTCCTACGTCAAGCTCGGCCAGAACGCCGTAACCCTGTCAGGGGGCGAGGCACAACGGGTCAAGCTGGCACGGGAACTGTCCAAGCGGGACACGGGCAACACACTGTACATCCTCGACGAACCCACAACCGGCCTGCACTTCCACGATATCCAGCAGCTACTCGACGTGCTGCACACCCTCAGGGACCACGGCAACACCGTAGTGGTGATCGAACATAACCTGGATGTCATCAAGACCGCGGACTGGCTGGTCGACCTTGGACCGGAGGGAGGGGACGGCGGCGGACGCCTGGTAGCGGAAGGCACCCCTGAAACGGTCGCCAGGGAGCGCGACTCCCACACGGGCCAGTACCTGGTCAATTATCTTCCCGAGGCCTGCAGCCAGTAACTGCGCATGAAAAAGCCGGACACAGGGTCCGGCTTTTTCTGAGGCATCGCCTGAGCACTTCAGGCGGAGACACGAGACTCTCAGTCCTCGTCGTCATCATCCTCATCGTCTTCCACGTACTCAACAACCGGACGACCGATGACCTCAACATAGGCCATGGGCGCGTTGTCACCAGCCCGCAGACCGCACTTGAGAATCCGCAGATAACCACCGGGACGACTCTCGAACCGCGGACCGAGCTCTTCAAACAGCTTGGTCACCGCCTGGTCATTGCGCAGCCGCGCGAATGCCTGACGACGGTTCGCCACCGAGTCCTCCTTGGCGAGTGTGATCAGCGGCTCCGCCACACGGCGAAGTTCCTTCGCCTTGGGCAGGGTCGTCTTGATCAGCTCATGCTCCACCAGAGAGGCAGTCATGTTGCGGTACATGGCCTTCCGGTGCGAACTGTTGCGGTTTAATTTACGACCACTCTTACGATGACGCATTGCTCTAATTCCTTAAATCAAAATCAGCGATTCAGCGATCAGCCACCAAGGACCCGGTCATCACCGCGCAGACTCGCCGGCGGCCAGTTCTCAAGCCGCATACCCAGCGACAGGCCACGGGAGGCCAGCACATCCTTGATCTCGGTCAGTGATTTCTTGCCGAGATTGGGCGTCTTCAGCAGTTCGACTTCTGTGCGCTGGATCAGATCGCCAATGTAGTAGATGTTCTCCGCCTTCAGGCAGTTGGCCGAGCGCACGGTCAGCTCAAGATCATCAACCGGGCGCAGCAGGATCGGATCAACTTCTTCTTCTTCCTGCGATTCTTCCGGCTCTTTCTCCTGGTCCAGATCGACGAACACTGCCAGCTGCTGCTGCAGGATGGTCGCCGCCCGACGGATCGCTTCCTCCGGATCGATGGTACCGTTGGTATCCAGATCGATGATCAGCTTATCCAGGTCGGTCCGCTGCTCAACACGGGCACTCTCAACCATGTAGGAAACACGGCGGACGGGGCTGAAGGTCGCGTCAATCTGAAGGCGGCCAATGGCCCGACTTTCCTCGTCCTGCTCGCGCTGATCCGCGGGCTCATACCCTCGGCCGGAGCTTACCGTCAGCTTCATGTTGAGCTCACCGCCCTTGGACAGGTGACAGATCACCAGATCCGGATTGACGATCTCAACGTCATGATCAAGCTGAATATCCGCCGCGGTGACCGGCCCCTCTTCTTTCTTGGAAAGAGAGAGTTCGGCCTGCTCGCGACCATTGAGCTTAACGGCCAGCGCCTTGAGATTCAGCAGGATCTCAATGACATCCTCCTGAACCCCTTCAATGGCGCTGTACTCGTGCAGCACTCCATCGATCTGCGCTTCCGTTACTGCGCTTCCGGGCATGGAAGACAGCAGGATCCGCCGCAGAGCATTACCCAGCGTGTGGCCAAAGCCCCGCTCAAGAGGCTCCAGAACCACGCGGGCGTGGGTTTGGGTCTGCTCCTCCACATTAATGCTGCGAGGAGTCAGAAATTCGGTAGCTGAACGCTGCATTGGACGCCCCTATTTCGCTGTGCGTTACTTGGAGTAAAGCTCGACGATCAAGCTCTCGTTGATGTCCGCAGAGATATCGCTGCGCTCCGGACGGGACCGGAAGGTTCCGACGAGCTTGTTGGCGTCGACGTCGACCCACTCGATGGCCGCACGACTGTTCGCCAGCTCCAGCGCATTGCGGATACGGAGCTGGTTCTGAGCCTTCTCCCGTACGCGGACCTCATCACCGGGCTGCACCTGGTAGGAGGCCACATTGACGGTGCGGCCATTGACCTGCAGCGCCTTGTGGGAAACCAGCTGCCGTGCTTCAGCGCGTGTGGCGCCAAAACCCATGCGGTAGACCACGTTGTCGAGCCGGCACTCCAGCAGCTGAAGCAGGTTCTCGCCGGTTGAACCCTTGCGGCGAGCTGCTTCCTGATAGTAGTTCCGGAACTGTTTCTCCAGCACACCGTACATACGGCGTACTTTCTGCTTTTCCCGAAGCTGGGTTCCGTATTCGGACACCCGGGTACGCCGTGCGCCATGCTGACCCGGCGCCTGATCGACGTTGCACTTGCTTTCGAGCGCCCGGACCCCGCTCTTCAGGAATAGATCTGTCCCCTCGCGGCGAGACAGTTTACATTTCGGACCAATGTAACGTGCCATAAATCGCTGTCTCCTTGATTACACGCGGCGCTTTTTCGGCGGACGACAGCCATTGTGCGGGATGGGTGTCGCGTCCTCGATGTTGGTGATCTTGAAACCTACCGCATTGAGAGCGCGAACCGCGGATTCCCGGCCGGGTCCGGGACCCTTGACCATTACGTCCAGGTTTTTAAGACCGTATTCAGCGGCCGCGTTACCGGCCCTTTCAGCTGCTACCTGCGCAGCAAAAGGTGTACTCTTTCGTGAACCGCGGAATCCAGAACCGCCAGCAGTCGCCCAGGAAAGGACGTTGCCCTGGCGATCGGACAGGGTCACGATGGTGTTGTTGAACGAGGCGTGGATATGGGCCACGCCGTCAACAACTGACTTTTTCACCTTTTTACGGGTACGTGTACCTGGCTTTGCCATTTTTACCTACCTGTTATTTACGAATCGGTTTACGGGGGCCCTTGCGGGTCCGCGCATTGGTCTTGGTCCGTTGACCACGAACCGGCAGACCATGGCGATGCCGAAGGCCGCGATAGCAGCCCAGGTCCCGCAACCGCTTGATGTTCATCTGAACCTCACGACGCAGGTCACCCTCAACCGAAAGCTTGCCGACTTCCGTGCGCAGGTTGTCCACCTGCTCATCGGAAAGCTCGCCAACCTTCGTGTTCCGGGGGATGCCCGTCGCGTCGCAAAGCTGACCTGCCGTGGTATGGCCGATCCCGAAGATATAGGTCAACGAAACCGCGGCATGTTTATTCTCGGGTATGTTGACACCGGCTATACGTGCCATTCACTTCACTCCGCATTCAAAGCTTTGCTGTTTACGTTACCGTCACAAAAGGTGCGGAATGATAGCGCCTGAATCGGCAGATATCAACAACCGCCCCCTGATGCTGCCTCACCCCTGGCGTTGCTTGTGACGGGGCTCGGTGCAGATGACCCGGATCGAGCCATTGCGACGAATGATTTTGCAGTTTCGGCAGATTTTCTTCACCGATGCACGTACTTTCATTTCAGTCTCCCGTTGATCAGCGGAACATGCCGCTGCGTCCGTGATTCTTGAGGTTGGACTTCTTCATCACCGATTCGTATTGGTGCGACATCAGATGTGCCTGAACCTGTGACATGAAATCCATCACCACCACTACGACGATCAGCAGTGACGTACCCCCGAGATAGAACGGCACATTGCCGAATACCGTCAGGAACTGGGGCATGATCGACACTGCTGCAATGTACAGCGCCCCGAAGATCGTCAGACGTGTGAGCACCCCGTCAATGTACTTCGCGGTCTGCTCACCGGGCCGGATCCCGGGGATGAAGGCGCCGGACTTCTTGAGGTTGTCCGCGACCTCCCGCGGGTTATACATCAGTGCTGTATAGAAGAAGCAGAAGAAGATCACTGCAGCCGCAAACAGCAGGATGTACAGAGGCTGGTTAGGCCCCAGGATCTGGGACAGATCCCCCAGCCACTCCATGCCTTCGGACTGGCCAAACCATTGTCCCAGTGATGCCGGGAACAGCAGGATCGACGACGCGAAGATCGCCGGAATAACACCGGCCATGTTCACCTTCAGCGGCAGATGACTCTGCTGCTGGGCGTAGACCCGGCGTCCCTGCTGGCGTTTGGCATAATTCACCGTGATCCGGCGCTGACCACGCTCCATGAACACGATGAACCCAACCACGGCAATAGCCATGGCACCGACACCGAAGACCAGCAGCAGACTCATCTCACCACTGCGGGCCTGTTCAAGCGTCTGACCGATGGCGCCCGGGAGACCGGCGACGATACCGGCGAAGATCAGCAGCGAGATGCCGTTTCCGATGCCACGCTCAGTGATCTGCTCACCAAGCCACATCAGGAAAACGGCACCACATACAAAGGACACGACCGCGATGAAATAGAAGTCGAGGCCGCTGGAGAACGTCACCCCCTGGGACGCAAGCCCCACGGAAATCCCCAGCCCCTGCACGAACGCCAGGCCAACGGTACCGTACCGCGTGTACTGGCTGATCTTCTTGCGACCGGATTCGCCTTCTTTCTTGAGCTGCTCCAGCTGCGGACTGACCGCCGTCATGAGCTGCATGATGATCGCGGCGGAGATGTAGGGCATGATGCCCAGCGCCAGGATACTCATACGCTCAAGGGCACCCCCTGAGAACATGTTGAACATGCCCAGGATGGTACCCTGCTGCTGTTCAAACATTGCCGCCAGCCGATCCGGGTTAATGCCCGGGACCGGGATGTGCGCGCCGATCCGATAAACCAGGATCGCGATCACAACGAACTTGAGCCTCGAGTAGAGCTCCGAGAGGCCCTGTCCCTTAGCGGATGCCGGTCCCTGTTTAGCCATTTAGCCCTCGACTCAGTCTTCGACTTTCCCGCCAGCGGCAGTAATCGCTTCACGGGCGCCTTTGGTTACCCGCAGGCCCTTGACGGTCACCGCACGGGAGATCTCACCGGAGGCGATCACCTTTGCTTCGCGAACGTCATGACGGATCAGATCCGCTTTCTTCAGAGCGTCCAGATCAGCCGTGTCACCCTCGACTTTGGCCAGCTCGTGAAGACGGATTTCCGTCTCCCAACGCTGCTGACGGGAGGTGAAACCGAACTTGGGCAGGCGCCCACGCATCGGTTGCTGACCACCCTCGAACCCGGGCGCGATACTGCCGCCGGAACGGGATTTCTGGCCATTGTGACCACGGCCGCCGGTTTTACCCAGGCCACTGCCGATGCCACGACCAACACGCTTGCGCTCGGCCTTGGAGCCGTCACCTGGGCGGAGTTCGTTCAGTTGCATCTTACTGTTCCTCTACCCGAACCATGTAATTGACACGGTTGATCATCCCGCGGACCGCGGGCGTGTCCTCGAGTTCCACCGAATGGTGGAGACGGCGCAGTCCCAGTCCACGGACACAGAGTTTATGGTTCTTCTGTGCGCCGATGGGGCTGCGGGTCAGTGTGACCTTGATCGTTTTGTTAGCCATAACGTCAATCCAGGATCTCTTCCACGGTTTTACCACGCTTAGCCGCCACTTCTTCCGGCGACCGCATGGCTTTCAGGCCTTCAACGGTAGCCCGTACCACGTTGATCGGGTTGGTGGAGCCATAGCACTTGGCCAATACGTTGTGTACACCGGCAACTTCCAGAACGGCACGCATCGCGCCACCGGCGATAATGCCGGTACCCTCGGAAGCCGGCTGCATGAACACCCTGGAGGCGCCATGGTTAGCCTTGACCGGGTACTGCAACGTAGCGCCATCCAACGGCACGGACACCATATTCTTACGCGCGGAGTCCATCGCCTTCTGGATCGCTACCGGCACCTCACGTGCCTTGCCGCGGCCGTAACCGACCCGGCCATTGCCATCACCCACAACCGTCAGGGCGGTGAAACCGAAAAGGCGGCCACCCTTGACCACTTTGGCCACCCGATTGACCTGCACCAGCTTCTCCTGAAGCTCGGGCTGGTTCTGCTCATTCACGCTCATCTTCTCCACCTCTTAGAATTGCAGGCCGGCTTCACGCGCCGCATCGGCAAGCGCTTTGACGCGACCGTGGTAGCGATAACCGGACCGGTCGAATGCAACCGTTTCGATACCCGCGTTTTTCGCCCGTTCCGCGATCAGCTCGCCAACCTGGCGTGCGGCGTCCACGTTTCCGGTTGCACCCTGGCGCAACTCCTTGTCCAGTGTGGAGGCGGCCGCCAGCACCTGGCTGCCATCCGCCGTAGTCACCTGAGCATACATATGACGCGGTGTACGGTGGACGCAGAGGCGGTTGGAGCCACGTTCCCGGATCTTGATGCGCACTTTACGTGCGCGACGCAATCTGGATTCTTTCTTCGCGCTCATCTGTTTGCCCTATTTCTTCTTGGCCTCTTTACGCCTTACCGTTTCATCCGCATAGCGGACACCCTTGCCCTTATAAGGCTCAGGCGGACGGAAAGCCCTGATGTCTGCTGCAGCCTGGCCGACACGCTGCTTATCGATGCCCTTGAGCACCAGTTCGGTCGGCTTGGGGGACTCAGCGGTAACGCCTTCCGGCAACTTGTATTCCACCGGATGGCTGAAGCCAAGCGTAAGATTCACGCTGTCACCCTGGGCCTGGGCCCGGTAACCGACACCATTGATTTCGAGTTTGCGCTCGAAGCCATTGGTCACACCAACAACCATGTTGTTCAGGAGTGCCCGGGTGGTACCGGCCAGTGCACGGCTTTTCTTCGCATTGTTACGCGGCGCGAACCGCAGCTTATCGTCGTCCTGCGTCACTTCGACACTCGGGTGAATGCTGTGCTGAAGCGTACCCTTGGCACCCTTCACTTCAACGTCCTGACCGTTGAAATTCACCTCGACACCGGATGGCAGCACGACAGGATTACTCGCAACCCTGGACATGACTCCTCCTAGAATACGGTGCAGATAATTTCGCCACCAATGCCGGCCTTGCGGGCGGCGCTGTCTGTCATCACGCCCTTCGACGTGGAGACGATGGCGACGCCCAGACCATTGGCCACGCGCGGCAGTTCGCTGTTGCCGCGATACTGGCGCAGACCAGGGCGACTCGCCCGCTGGATGCTCTCAATGACGGGCTTGCCTTCGAAATAACGCAGATTGATGGTCAGCCGGGGCTTCTTATCGCCCTCAACGCTGAAGTCCTCGATGAAGCCTTCGTCCCGCAGGACCGTGGCAACGGACTGTTTCATCTTGGAGGACGGCATTTCCACACTCACCTTCTCGGCCATCTGGCCGTTACGGATGCGCGTGAACATGTCCGCCAACGGATCTTGCATGCTCATTCGTATGAGACTCCTGATCGTTTCAGTTGTGCAGCAACAATGCTGTTGCTTACCAACGCGCGGGTTACCAGCTGGCCTTGCGCAGCCCCGGAACCTCTCCGCGCATTCCGGTTTCACGCAGCTTGATGCGCGAAAGCTGGAATTTCCTGAGGACACCATGCGGGCGCCCGGTTACCTGGCAACGATTGCGAAGACGCACCGGGCTGGAGTTACGCGGCAGCTTCTGCAGCTGCATCTGCGCTTCCCAGCGTTCTTCGTCGCTCAGATTCGGATCCTTACTCATTTTTTTAAGGCGCTCACGCTTTTCGCCGTATTTGGCGACCAGGCGTTCCCTGTTGCGTTCGCGCTCTTTCATGCCGATTTTGGCCATGTCCGATCCTTACTGTTTGAACGGAAAATTGAATGCCGAAAGCAGAGCACGCCCTTCCTCATCACTCTCAGCGGACGTGCTGATGGTGATATCGAGGCCACGGACCTTGTCGACCTTGTCGTACTCAATTTCCGGGAAAATGATCTGTTCCCGCACGCCCATGCTGTAATTGCCGCGCCCGTCGAAGGACTTGGGACTCAGGCCACGGAAATCACGGATCCGCGGAATCGCGATCTGCACCAGGCGATCAAAGAAATCCCACATCCGCTCACCACGCAGGGTCACCTTACAGCCGATCGGGAAGCCTTCCCGGATCTTGAAGCCTGCAACGGACTTGCGCGCCTTGGTGATCACCGGCTTCTGACCCGACAGCATCTGCAGGTCAGCGACAGCGTTATCGAGCTGCTTCTTGTCGCCTACAGCCTCGCCAACGCCCATATTCAGGGTGATCTTTTCAATCCGCGGCACCTGCATCGGGTTCGCATACCCGAACTGCTCGTTCAGCGCCGGGATCACCTGTTCTTTGTACACGTCTCTCATGTTGGACATCGTAACCACCGCCGCTTACTGGTTATCGATCACTTCTTGCGTGGACCGGAAGATGCGCACCTTGGTGCCGTCTTCCTTCACCTGAAACCCGACACGATCAGCCTTGGCCTGCTGCGGGTTATAGATGGCCACGTTCGAAATATGAATCGGAGCTTCCTTTTCGATGATGCCGCCCTGGGTTCCCGCCATGGGATTCGGGCGCGTGTGCTTCTTGACCATATTGATCCCGGACACAACGACCCGTTCACCACCATCAACAATCCGCAGCACCTTGCCACGCTTGTTACGGTCTTTCCCCGTGGTGACCACCACTTCGTCATCTCGCTTGATCTTGTTCATAACCGGCCTCTTGTTCCTACAAAACCTCGGGTGCCAGCGAAATGATCTTCATGAATTTCTCATTCCGAAGTTCGCGAGTCACCGGGCCAAAAATTCGGGTGCCTACCGGCGCTTCCTGCGGGTTAAGCAGGACCGCCGCATTGCCGTCGAACCGGATCAGGGACCCGTCCTGGCGCCGGATACCACTCTTGGTCCGGACCACAACTGCCTTGAGCACCTGACCCTTCTTGACACGGCCCCTGGGGATCGCCTCCTTGACGGATACCTTGATGATATCCCCGACCCTTGCATAGCGCCGGTGCGAGCCACCCAGGACCTTGATACACATGACCTGACGGGCGCCGCTGTTATCGGCTACGTCAAGTACGGTTTGCGTCTGAATCATGGTTAGTCTCCACTAGAAACCACTTCGTCTTTACGACAAGAACCAGTGTCCTGGCGCCTTACACCTTCGACGCGTGCTCAACCACGTTCACCAGTGTCCAAGCCTTGTTCCGCGCTAGCGGACGGCTTTCGGCGATGGTTACAAAATCACCGACACTGCACTGGTTGTCTTCGTCGTGAGCCTTGATACGCGTCGAGCGCTTCACGTACTTGCCGTAGAGCGGATGCTTTTCCCGGCGCTCAACCATAACGACAATCGTCTTCTGCATCTTGTCGCTGACCACGCGGCCGTTGAGCGTCCTGGCGTTTTCACTTGCATTAGCCATATCAGTCACCTGCTTTCTCAGTCATAACGGTTTTAACACGCGCAATATCGCGCCTGGTCTGACGCAGCAAGTGGGACTGATTCAGCTGACCTGTCGCTTTGCGCATCCGGAGATTGAACTGTTCCTTGAACAGCCGCATCAGCTCCTGGTTCAGTTCCTCTGCCGATTTGTCACGCAATTCTGTCGCTTTCATCACATTACCGTCCTGTTCACAAAGGTGGTCGGTACCGGCAGTTTGGCCGCGGCCAGATTGAATGCGTCACGCGCCACGTCTTCTGCCACCCCTTCCATCTCATACAGCATCTTCCCGGGCTGGATTTCAGCAACCCAGTACTCGACGGCGCCCTTGCCCTTGCCCATGCGGACCTCAAGGGGCTTCTCGGTAATCGGCTT
>NZ_CAJXMA010000042.1:0-25870 GCF_913056445.1 uncultured Halovibrio sp. | reverse complement strand
ATACGCCTCTGCACCCATTGCGGCTCAGCACGGCTCAACTACGTGGATGTCTGCCCGGACTGCCATGCTCTGGAGATCGCCCGGGAACCATCGCTGCATTGCTTCACCTGCGGTCACGTCGCGCCCCAGGATCATTTCCTCAAGCAGGGCCTGATGCTGTGCCCCAACTGCCTCACTCGCCTGCGCCACATTGGCAGTGATTACGACCGGCCACTCGAGAATTACCGCTGCCGGGCCTGCCAGAGCTTTTTCGTGGACGCCGAGGTTGAGGTGCGCTGCCTGGACTGCGACACGCACCATACCCCCGACGAATTACGCATCCGTGAGGTTCGACCCTACAGCCTGTCCGAGCAGGGCCGGTTGCGCTGTCGCCAGGGGTTCTCCGGGGAAGCTCAGGCCGAGAGCCACTTCGGGCGCCTGAACCTGGTTTCGGCCAATGCCTTTACCAACCTGCTGAACTGGCAGATCCAGCAGAGCCGACGCTATGGAGAAACCGCTCACGGCTCCCTGGTGCTGTTGCGCTTTGCCAATCTGGGTGAAGCACTCAGCCAGGAACGCGGCACGACGCTTCTGGACAGCCTGATTGACCGCATCCGGGAGACAATCCGCGAAACGGATCGCTGCGCCCGGACACGGGATGAATTGCTCTGGCTGCTGCTGCCCCACACCGACCGCCAGGGCATGGACCGGTTGCGCGAACGCCTGACCGAACTGAACCGGCTCTTCCGTGAGCAGGACGGGATTCACATCGACCTGCGCACGGTGGGAATCACTCTGCCGGAAAACCTGCTTCCCCAGGAAGACAGCGACCTTTTGATGGCCCGCCTCGGTGGCGAGGTCAGCTGATGCTGGAGGCACTCGCGGTATTCCCGAACGAACTCGCTGCAGGAGGTTTAACCCGGCTTTTCCTCGTGCTCTTCCCGTTCTTCGTCCTTCTGGAACTGCCGTTGAGCCTGTTGGTGCTTGCCGGTGTCATCCGCTGGTATACACGCAACCTCATGACCACGCCTCGGGCCAGCCTTTACCGGCCCAGGGTGTCGTGCATCATCACGTGCTACTCGGAAGGCAGGGATGTCCAGAACACCCTGCTGAGCCTGTGCGAGCAACTCTATCCCGGGGAGGTCGAGCTGATACCGGTGGTGGATGGTGCCACCGCCAATGAGGCGACCATGGAGGCCGTGCGCGACTTCCGGGTCGATCCTGTGCGTTACCCGAACCGGTTTCTACGCCCGATCGCCAAGTGGCAGCGCGGTGGCCGGGTTTCGTCGCTCAACGCCGGTCTGAGCCACGCCACCGGCGAGATCGTTTTCGCGCTGGACGGCGACACCTCTTTTGATAACGCCATGATCGGCGCCATGGTGCGCCACTTCGAGGATCCATCGGTCCCCGCTGTGTCCGGAAGCCTGCGTGTACGCAACAGCTGGCACTCACTCGCTACCGTGATGCAGTCTCTGGAATACTTCCTGTCAATCCAGACGTCCAGGGTAGGCCTCGGGGAATGGAACACGGTCAATAACATATCCGGCGCCTTCGGAGCCTTTCGCACCTCTTTCCTGCGCCATATCGGCGGCTGGGACACGCACACCGCCGAGGACCTTGACCTCACCCTGCGCATCAAGAGCTATTTCGGGCGCCACCCGCTGCGTATCCCGTTTGAACCAACCGCTGTCGGTCACACGGATGTCCCTGACACGCTGCGGGGCTTTTTCATGCAACGGCTGCGCTGGGACGGCGACCTGTTCTTCCTCTACATCCGCAAGCACCGCCACAGCATGACGCCACGGGTCCTGGGCTGGCGCAACTTTCTGATGACGCTTTTCAGCGGTTTCTTTTTCCAGCTGGTACTGCCCTTCCTGATCGTCGGGTACACGCTGGCCGGGCTGGTCCTGCTGCCCCTGAACGTCATTGCGGTGCTGGCAGTGCTGATTTACGCGGTTTACCTGCTCCAGACTCTCATCCTGTACCTGGCCGGCCTTCTGATGGTGTCCGAGCGCCCCTGGAACGACCTTAAGCTCGCCATTGCGTTGCCCGTCTTCCCGGTATTCATGTTTTTCCTGCGTGGCTGGGGCGTGATCTGCACCCTCAACGAAATGTTCCGGCGCGGTCACGAGGAAACCAGCATGGCACCCTGGTGGGTACTTCGGCGGGGAAGGAGGTTCTGAGATGCGATCACTCCGTGTGCGACTCCTGCTGCTGTCAGTCGGCCTGCTCCTGGCCCTGCCGGCCAATGCCGTGTCACTGGAAAACCTTCTGGAACGCATGGACGCCGGGCCTGAGGTGAAAGCTGCCAGGGCCGAACAACGAGCCCTCGCCGGGGAACGGCGGGAACGTTCGGAAGAGCGGGGCTGGTCCCTGTTCGGTGGGGCCACTGCCGGGCGCTTTCAGGAGCTGGAACCAACAGCCGGGCGCGTAGCCTACACCGGCTACGGAGCCCAATTGGGCCTGCGATACCCGTTACTCGGGACACTCCGGGACCGGACCGAAGCCCTGGTCAGGGCCAGTACCGCCGAGGAGCGCCAGAAACACCAGCGCGAGCTGGCAGAAACCGAGCAGCGACTGCGACTGCGCAGCACCTACATTGACTGGTGGGAAGCCCAGCAATACAGACGTCTCTGCCGCGCGATCGAACCCCTGGCGAGCGATGAACTCAGCCTGGTCCGCAAGCGCGCGCGTACCCGTGACCTGCGCACCTCGGAGCAGATGCTGCTGGAGCAGCGATGGTCACGCCGGCTGGACAGCTGCCAGCGCCGGGCCGCACGCGGAGCCGAACTGAGGTACCGGCTTGAGAGCCTCAGCGGCGTCTCACTGCCGGCCGACGCCCGGGCGGAATCGGCCCTTCTGCCGCTCTCACCGGCAGCCACAGAGCGCTGGCAATCCGCCCTCCGTCAGCATCCTCTCATGGCCCAACAGCGCAGTGTGCTCGAAGGAGCCCAGCGCGTGCGGCGCGATCGCTGGTACCACGATATTGATGCGGACTTTACCCTGGCCCAGCAGTTCGATTGGCGGAATGATATCCCGGGCACGGGAACCGGTCTGGTTGCGGGCCTCCGGTTCGAGGTGCCACTGCGTTCGCTGGGGAGCTATCAACAGAACAGCCGCTCAAACCAACGCTACCACGCCGCCCGGTATGAGTTGGATGCCACCCATAACCGGCTGAAGCGCAATCTCAGTGACGCACTGGCTCAATACAAACAAGCACTTGCTGAAACCCGGGACCAGATGCGTCAGGTCGAACTGAGTCGCCGCGTTGAAAGCGAACGCCAGGGGCGTGCACAGGTCGACCAGGAAGGGAGCTTCATGGCCCTGCGACTGGCCCGGGTCCAGACAGCCGACGCCATGCACGACTTCATCCGCAGCTGGCGCAACACCTGGCAGGAGGAAACCCAGCTGCGCCTGCTCGCCGGTTACGCTGAGACGGATACGCGTTACCTCGGACACCAGGGCCTCCCCTGGCCTGGCGCCGATGCGCGCGGCGAAAGCGACCCCGTAACGCTTTCTCAAAGCGACCAGGCTGGACGCCAGAAGAATTGGTCCCGCGCCGTGTACGTGTGGAACAGCTCCCGGCTACTGGCCCCGGAATCGCGGCAGGGTGAGTTGAATGCACTGGAGGAGGCGGGGTTCGATACGCTCCACCTGGGACTCAGCGCCAGGCAGCTTGCGAACAGTCAAGGCCTGAGCCAGCGGCTGCGCCAGCTGCTCGAAAGCGCCCATGCACGGAACCTCAATGTAACGCTCCTGCTGGGCGAGCCCAGCTGGCTCCGCCCCGACAAACGGCACAACCTGCGTGACCTGATCCAGCGCCTTGCCGGCCTGGACTTCGATGGCCTTCACCTTGATCTCGAAGTGGAGCAGCTCGGTTGGCCGGTCCCGGATGAACGCCTGGAGAACTGGCTGGCAACGGTGGCCATGGCACAGCAGGCCAGCCCCTGGCCTATCAGCCTGGTCAGTCACCACCGTTGGTTCGCGCCGGACCGGGACGGCCTGTGCATCCCGTGCCGACTCTCCGCCATGGGCGTTGAGTCCGTTTCCCTGATGATCTACACCACCAACCAGGCCAGCCTGACCGAACGCGCCACTGCCATCGCCACCCACTGGCCCGACATGGCCTTCCGTATTGTCCAGAGCGCCGAGGCGGACCTGGAATCGGCCAACAGCTGGCGTGGTACCCCCCTGAAAACGCTCAGATCAATGGAACGGGACTGGCGCCAGTCGATGGGGACCTCTGGCATTACGGGGATTGAATGGCAGGACTGGCGCAACTACCAGGCGATACCTGAAGAGGACCAACCATGAAAGTGCGCTTTTCCAGCCGCAAGGAATCCAATCCCACTGAAGAAGGCGGGCTCCGGGTGCTGTACGCGCCAGGCAAACGGGCTGCCTACCGGCTACGCTGGTACCTGATCCTGTTGCTGGTGGCCACGCCCTTCCTGTGGTTCCTGGGGCGTATTGGCTGGGAAGTACTGGTCATTGAGGCCCCGGGCCAGGTCGTTCAGCCGATCACTGAGATCCGCGCCCTGGAAGCCGGACGGGTGATGCGGATTAACCCCGAAGAACACGACCAGGTCAGCCCCGGCGATGAACTTGTCCAACTGGACAATCCCGCCCTTCGGGCGAAGCTGGCATCGCTTGATACGCTCGCCACCGCCAACGCGGCGACCGCCGCCGGGACCCGCCAGAAAGCAGCACTGGAACGGCGACTCGAACGGGCCCGGAACCGTGTCGAATCACTGGCTGAGCTCGTACAGCAGGGGGTGGCCACCCAGGGAGAATTCCAGGCAGCTGAAAACGAGGTGGACGCCCGCGAAAACGAATTGGCGGCGCTTGAGCGCACAAGTGCCGAGGAGATCATGGACACCAAGGCACTGACCACTCGACTGGAGCGCCAACGGGCCCTGGTTGAACAGCAGCTCGCACAGTTGACGATACATTCCCCCGTAAAAGGTACTGTCCATGCCATCGAGGTGGTGGCGGGAGAAAATGTCGGCCCCGGCACTACGCTGATGCGGATCGAACCGATGGGGGAGCCACGCATTCATCTCTATCTGGACACCGATCAGATCGACCTTGCAACCGTAGGCCAGCCGGTCAAGCTGCAATTCCCCGACGGCCAATGGCTCGATGCCCGTATTGCCGGTCACCCCATTGATGTCCAGCGGCGCCCGCCTTCATTGCGCTCCGCCTTTGGTGGGGACGACCAGAGTCTGCTGGTCGCGGCAATCCCCGAGGGAACCATTCCGGAGCGCTGGCGCGTGAATGAGGCACCGGTCACAGCCCGCTTTCCCAATGCATTGACCCGATGGTTCTCAGAACCCCGGGGTATTGACGGGCAGTAACGGGGTGGCCTAAATTTTCGATCCAGACAGGACGTCAGCCACAGGACAGGGACATGGTCGGCAAGCCCCTAACGGTTCCATCCCAACTCTCTATCGCTAACAAGATGCTAGCGAGGGGTCAGTGATGCCGAACCATCGCTCCATCTCATCGGGACTACTCCCCCTCACCCTTCTCCTGGTGGCTGCCAGCTACTTTCTGTATTCCAGCGAGGTCATGGCCGATATGTTCGGATGGTTCAAACGTTATGACGTGCATCTTTCGCCGGAGGTGAAGGGGCGGATTCTTAAGGATGGGGAGCCAATAGCCGACGTCGAAGTTTATCGGGAACTCATGCACGCCAAAAACTATATGGAGAAAACCGTAACTGATTCCGAGGGACGGTTTTCATTTCCAGAGAAAACAATACGTTCGCGAGAGCCGGGTAAACTGCTCGGCGTAGAGCATATCACCCAGTCCATCACGGCAGACCACGGTCAGACGACCTACCTCCTGTGGCGAACAACGACTACCAGCACAACCCCTGAAAAGGTCATCGTGGAAAAGCTGAACCACATGGAATGCGACCTAAGCGATCCCGAGAAGCTGCACCATTTTACCATGGCGGAACACCCCAACTTCACTCACAACATAAGAGGCATCTGCCGCTGGCCAGATAGTTGAACCACGGACGACAACTCACAAAAGGACTTGATATGAGTACGATCCCACCGAAGATAGCATCAGAGCTTGCAGACGCTGTTTACCAAGTTCGAAAACCGGACCGCACAGGAAGCTACGCTCTGGAAATCAACCCTAGCCTCCGGAAAGCTTTCAACATTGAACCCAAGAAGGACCTCGTCATCGGAGAAACGGGCGGCTTCTTTGGGCTTTATACCAAGAAATCCGGATTTGCCGTTATAGGGGAAGGCCAAAATCGGTTCCGCAGGGACACAGTAATTGCAGTACGAGGCAGTAGAACGGATGCCGATTACCTGACTAACTTCGACGTTGGCATTTCTACCGGCACAAATAATCAGAGCGTTCACTCGGGATTCGAAGAAACTTTCTCAAGTATGCGTCCTGTAATGGAGAAAAGGCTCCGGACACGTATGGATCAGGTTCGGGGCGAACACACCATTCACTGTGTGGGGCACAGTCTCGGCGGCGCTCTAGCATCACTGATAGCGGACTGGGTTAAATCTCGATTCCAAACCCAAGTCAACCTCTACACTTTCGGCGCCCCCAGAGTTGGACTGAATGGCTACGCTTTGACCAATACTGCCCGCATTGATAATCACTACCGCTGCACTCATGGAGCCGACCCCGTTCCATTAGTTCCCGTTTGGCCGTTCATTCATGCTCCAACAGAAGGAGCTGGCGAATACCGTCTTGATAGCGCCGAAGGTATCAGCTTTCCAGCCCACTCCATGGGAATCAATGGCACACCCGGCTACAGGAATACGGCTATGGCCGATGACTGGAGCGCGTTAAAGCGTCAATCCACCCGCTTCCTTAATCAACCCGTCCGGCTACGTTATGAAGACCGGCTCCAAGCCTCTTTCACGAATTACTGGTCAGAGAAGTTAAACGCTGCACTGATCACCCTGCTGAAAGATGCCGGATATTATTCCGTACTTGCCATTCAGAACACCATGAGCTCTGCTCTGACCTTCTACGACCGACTCGCAAAATCACTGGAGAAAATTGCGGACGCATCAACTGAGTTCGCTGAACAGACAGCAGGCCTTCTGGGCCACATGCTGGTCTTTGCCGGGAAAGCTGCAGTAGCGGTGACAAAACTCACCTACCAGTTCATCCGCTGGGTGTTCGAAACCACCATTGGCGCTCTCAACCGCTGCGTCAAAAAAGCGCTGGAATCCCTTTAGCGGGAAGCCAGGCTATGGCTGCAACACCAGCTTCCCCCGCACATGCCCATCCTCCTGCCGGCGATGGGCAGCAGCCGCATCACCGAGGGGGAAGGCGGCGGCGATATGGAGTTCCGCGTCACGGCGGTTAAGCAGTGCCAGGATCTCCTCGAGCTGGTCGGTATCCGGCTCAACCACGTAACCCGCCGCCTGGATGCCTTTCTCGGAGGCAAGGTCCTTGATGGCCTGGGCCGTCACAGTGGGAACGGTGACAAGCTTACCGTGTTCCCCGAGGGTGCTGAGCGCGGCCTTGCCGGCCTCGCCGCCCACCAGGTCGAGGACGGCGTCCAATCCATAGCAGACGTCATGGACGTCTTCCTGTTCATAATTGATGACGTCGTCAGCGCCCAACTGGTGGAGGAAATCCTCGTTGGCACCGGAGCCCGTAGTTACCACATGAGCCCCATGCTGAGCGGCAAACTGCACGGCAAAATGACCTACACCTCCGGCACCCCCAAGAATCAGAAGCTTCTGGCCGGGCTGAAGCCCAAGATGGCTGAACAGGCCCTGCCAGGCGGTGAGGGCGGCCAGGGGGACGGCTCCGATTTCTTCCAGTTTCAGCCCCTCCGGCGCCCGGCAGAGTTCGTCGGCCCGCACCAGGGTCTGCTCCGCGTAACCGCCACCGGCCCGAGGGAATCCGGTCATGCCAATAACCGGGTCACCTTTTTGCCAGCCATCAACATCGGTGCCCACCGCATCAATGGTGCCAGCCACTTCAAAGCCCGGCACCCAGGGCAGATGATCACGTATGGCATTGGCCACGAATCCCTGGCCAGAGCGGGTCTTGAAATCGATGGGATTGACCCCGGCACTGGCTACGCGCACACGCACCTGGCCCTCGCCGGGCTGAGGCAGCGCCGCTTCACGCAGTTCAAGGACGCCGGCATCACCGAATTCGGGAATGACGATCTGGCGCATGGCATATCCTCCAGGAGGTTACTGATCGTGGCTGGCCTTCTTTAACAGCTCGGCCATGGGCTCCGGAATCCGTGCCGGCCGCTGGGTCGCGGTATCAATACAGACATGGCGGGACTCCGCTTCCACCAGCGTCCGGCCATCACTGGGCCGGACCAGCTGGAACTGACGCCCGGAACGCAGCTTGCCGTCGAATTCGGTCAGCCAGGTTCCAAGGATCAGGTCATCATCGGCCAGCGCCGCGGCTTTGTAATCAATTTCGGTGCGCACAATCGCCATAGCGCGGCCAAGCTCTTCCTGCAGCTCCCAGGTCAGGCCCACGGACTCAATGTGCGCCCAGCTGATCTCTTCCATCCACTGCAGATAGACGGTGTTGTTGGCGTGCCCGAGGCGATCCACGTCCTGTTCAGAAACCCTGATGTTCATCGTGAACGGATCGGCCATCCGCCAGTGCCAGTCACTCATCCGGTTGCTCCCTCAGGGCTTTCATCGCCCGATCGTAATCCAGTCGACCAATGCGGTCATTGTAGAGTGAACCAAAATAGAGCGCACCGTCTCGCGCTTTCACCGAGGTTAACATCTGCACACGCTCCCCCGTCGGGTCATGCAGACTGCCCAGCATCTTCCCCTGCTGATCGAAAGCCAGTACCAGACCGTAGGGCTCGGGGCTCGGCTGCAGGAATTCCGGCAGCTTGGCCACCTGCTCCTTGAGCCAGGGACTCGGGTGGAAGGCGTCCATCTGTGGGTTGCGCCTGGTCGGCAGGGCCACCCAGATGATGCCGTTGTGATCCGCGGAGAGGTTATCCGGGAAGCCCGGTAGATTCCGGGCAAAAACCTCACTGGTACCCGCTTTCCCGCCTTCAAGCCAATACTGCTGGATGCGGTAGCGCCAGGTTTCATTGACCAGTACCGAACGCTCGTCCTCGGTCAGCGCCACCCCGTTGGCGAAGTGGAGGTCGTCCATCAGTGTTTCGGTTTCGCCGGTCTCCGGGTCGTAACGGAGCAGGCGCCCGTGCGGGCGGCTCTCGAGCATATCCAGGCGGTAGTCCGGCTGATGGAAGCGGCTGCTGGCGTCCGAGAAGTAGATGCGCCCGTCCGAGGCAATGGCCAGGTCATCGGTGAAAGCAAAGGGGGTACCTTCGGATCCAGTGGTCAGCACCTCAACAGTGCCATCCGGGGCGACCGACAGCAGCCCCTTCCAGGCGTCTGCAACGATCAGGTTCCCGTCATCGTCGAACTCCATGCCCAGGGGACGACCGCCGGTATCCGCGAAGGTCTCCACCTCGCCTTCCGGTGTCACGCGGATGATCCGCCCATCCTGCAGGCCGCCATAGACATTGCCCTCGCCATCCACCTCAGTGTCCTCCGGGCCTTCGATCTCACCCTTGGCAAGCACATCAGCGTCCTGCAGTGCTTCATTCGGTTTCGCTGGTCCTTCCAGTCCCGGCGCCTCCGGCGGCTCCCAGGCGGCGGAATCCACTGGAGAAGGCCAAAGGAAAAAGAGACCAAGGAACAGCAGAATGAGGACCAGGAGTGTGAGCAGGATTTTTTTCATTGTTATTCCAACTTGCTGGTTTCAGTTGTCTTCGGCCAGGAAGCGCTGGCAGATGCGGGCAAACAGCTCGGGTTTTTCCGCGTGGAGCCAGTGCCCGACCTCGGGAATCACCTTCAGTTCAGCCCGTGGAAAATAGCGCTGAACAGCGTCCTGGTGGCGGCTCTGGATATAGTCCGAATTGCCACCGCGAATGAAAAGGGTCGGGCCCTCATAGGCGCCCTCCGTCGTCGGGCCAGCCATGATCTGTTCGTAGCAGGCCAGGATTCCCGGCACATTCATCCGCCACCGGAACCCGCCGTCCGCCGACACCAGATTGGTCAGCAGAAACTGCCGCACGCCTTTCTCACCGATGTATTCCGCCAGCACCCCATCGGCTTCACGGCGGGATTTCACGGCGGCCGGATCCAGCGCCTCAAGTGCATCCTGAATGGCGTCATGGTGGGGCGCATAGGCCACCGGCGCAATGTCGGCAACGATCAGGCGCCGAACCCGCTCCGGCGCCATCAGTGCCATTTCCATGGCGGTCTTGCCGCCCATGGAATGGCCCAGAAGATGGGCTGTCTCCAACCCTGCCCGATCCATGTAGGCCAGCACGTCCGCTGCCATTTCGGGGTAGCTCATGCTGCGTGTATGCGGTGATTCACCGTGGTTGCGCAGGTCCAGGCTGTGCACCTCGAATTCCGGCGCCAGGCGTCGACGCACACCGCCCAGGGTATCGCCGGCGCCGAAGAGGCCATGCATGAGTATCAGGGGCGGGCCATCACCCTTGACGCCCGCATTGAGTTCCACCGTGTCTGTCAAAGCTGTTTCTCCGTGCCATAGCGCTCACCCGCCACTGGCGAAGAGCGGGCGACGGGCTTAGACTCGTAACATCAAGCAGTGTAAGCCTAAACGGAACCTGACCCCATGGCCACAGCAGCACCCCTTCACGATGAACGCCGCCACCTGCAGCGTTTCCCCGCCGCGGAACTGGAAGTCCGGTTGAAGCCAGGGCGCAGCCGCTTCAGGCGTGGAGAAGTCGTCGAAGCCGCCGATTTCACACGCGAGGGGGTCGCCATCATCACGTCCCGGAAACTGCGCATGGGGCAGAAGGTACTGGTGGATCTGACTCTGCGCCTGGACCGGAGCGAACTCCACCAGAACCGCCTGGTTGCGGTGGTCACAAACGTGCGCGCTGAAGGGGAACAGCACCGTTACGGTCTGAAATTCGACTTCCGGGCCAATGCCACGATGCGTGCCCTGGAGACCCAGGCCCGCCTGGGGCGCATGGAGGGGATTCTGGAGCGCATACAAAAAATGAAGGCCCGTCACCGCAGCGGTGAGGACCTCATCAGAACCTATTCAGGTCAGGGGTAAGAGCGGACCCCTCAGTTGAACGCGGGGATCTCGCTCAGATAATCGGACAGAGCCTTGAGATTGGCTTTTTCTTCTTCAGTGTGCGGAACACAGATTTCGAGGTTGGTATCCATATCCATGACGCGACTCCTTGGGTTTGTCAGGATTTCAGGTATTATCCTACGTCGCAATGCCTGAGCCGGCTTGACGCACCCGCTCAACCTTTTGACAGGTGGTAACAGTCGATGACAGACAGTCCCACGGTGAGCGCTTCCGGCACTCTTGCTCTCACCCACTACCTGACCAGCCGGGGATTCGCTTCCCAGGACCACATTGACGGCATTCTTGGGATCTCGTCAGAGGAACTTGAGGATCCCGACTGCCGTGTTGCTGTGTACAGCCATAATCAGCTGTGGCAGGAGGCACTCCTTCTGACCGGGGACCCGGCACTGGGATTGCGGCTGGGTGAGATTGTGGACCCGGACCGCATGGGGTTGATGAGCCACATCGTGTTCAACAGCGACACCATTGAACACGCGCTGGAGGAATACATGCGGCTTCACCGGCTCGTGAATGAGGCGGTGCACCTCTACCAGACCCGGGAGGGCGACCGGATACGGGTCACCTGGCATGTGCCCGACCCGGCGCTGTACTGCACTCCGGACATGGACCGCACCCTGTCCGCTGCGGTCACCCGTGCGCGCCACTTCATCCATCCCAGGCTGGCCATCGAGCAGCTGAGCCTGGCTCACGAGGACCCCGGCTACCGGGCCCACTACGAGCGGATCTTCCAGTGCCCGGTCACCTTCGGCACCGGTGAGACCAGCCTGTGTTTTCCGGCCCGCTACCTGGATTCGCCGCTGCCCCACCGCAACCCCTATGTGCATTCTGCCCTGACCACACACGTCAACCGGCTGCTGCGCCAGTTGCGCCCGCGCAAGACCGTTTCGGAACGGGTCCGGCGGATCGTCCAGAAACAGCTTCCGCGCACACCGGACGTGGACCGGGTGGCCTCGGCCATGCACATGAGCCGCCAGACGCTTTACCGCAAGCTGAAGAAAGAGGGCGAGAGCTTCCAGAACCTGGCGGAGACGGTGCGGCGGGAACGGGCACTGCAGTATGTGGCTGAGGGCGAATACGGCCTTACGGAGGTGGCGTTCCTGCTGGGATTCTCGGAGCTGAGTGCCTTCAGCCGGGCCTTCAAGCGCTGGACCGGGGAAAGCCCTGGCCACTACCGGGCACGGCACCGCGAAGAGCGCGCCTCAACGATGGCGGACTAATCCTCGCCGAACTGCAACACCAGATGATTCACCAGGCGCTGCAGACGCGCCCGGGCATGGCGCGCATTCAACGCGACCTGCTGCGCCGATGCCGATTCCTCCAGATCCCCGGGTGACAGATCCGGCCAATACAGCTCACAGGCAAGCCCCAGTTTGGGAATGCGCCCGCCCAGCAACCAGGGCAGGCTCACCACACCACTCTGGTTCACAGCACGGCGCAGGTGTTCGGGCAGACGCTCTATCAGGAAGCGGGCTGAAGCCGGAATGGGAATCGGCCGCCCCAGCCTTTCAGTACCACTGTGAGCCAGCAGCAGTACCGGCGCCTCCGCCCTCACAGCCGCTTCTATGAAGCGCTGGCTGCGGAACGGCTGTATGTCGATGCCGTTGCCGACATTACTGTATTCGCCTTCCGGCATGATGCAGCAGTCATTGAAGGTGCCGTTGCTCAGCTTGGCAACAACATCCTCGACCCCGGAATCCGCGGAGGTCTGCACCAGGCGCTCCAACAGAGGACCGACACCGGGCACCCGGTAAAACCCCCTCCAGGTCACTCCGAACGGCACCCTGTCACCTCCGCCGTGGCGCACCATGCTTCGCACCAGCGCTGCCAGTGCGGGCGCTGGGCCGAGTACGGGGCCATGATTCATGATGATCATCAGTCGGGGATGCGTCTGGAGGATGCCGGCCAGTTCGTCCATGCCGACACCATCCGCTTCTTCGCGGTAGAACAGCGGCGCCAGCCGATCGGCGATCGGGAGGAGGTCCTGGTAGGTGTGCGCCATGGCTACCTCTTCTTCAGCTCACTGCGCACGGTTTCCAGCCGCCGCCGGTTCACGCCGAAATCCGAATAGCCGAGCCGTGAGGCCGAACGCACCTGGATCACGCCCTGCTCCGGGTCACGGACAAAATCCAGATCGTCCACGAACCGCAGCACCCGGGTGCGGGCCTCGGCGCGGATGGTCTCCGCCGTCTGCTCCACGATCCGTACGCCCCCCAGTGCCTCCAGCACGCCAGGCAGCCGCTCCCATGTGCCTTCATCCCCCGGCAGGGGCTCTATGTACTGCTTCCCCCGGCCCTGGCTGGAAACACAATTGGGCTTGCGCGGACACGGCCTGAGTTGCGGACTTCCTGCATCAGTACTCATACGGACTCCATTCTGGACGACAGGGTCGGGGTAAATCTGCTTCACTTGCGTAAAGGTCAGACATTACCAGAGGCCAGCCATGGATCACACCGCGTACCTTGAGGCACTGCGAAGCACAGCAGCAGGCACTGAACAGAGCTTCGACGCCGAAGAATTCCGGGCACGCCGCCAGCGGGTGGCCAGCGCCATGCGCGAGGCCGGCCTTGAGGCACTGCTGGTGACCAATCCAGGCGAGATCAACTACCTCACCGGTTACCGGACCTTTGAGGTCTCGGTCCATGCGGCACTGGTCTTCCGCCCGGAGCGCTGCTTCCTCCAGGTGCCCTCCATTGAAACCGGCCCCGCTGCGGCGACGGCCCTGGTGGACGAGGTGGATGGATACCGGTGGGAGTCCGTCCAGTCCGTGATCGGCCCCCTGGTGGACCAGCTCCGGGACTGCCGCGCCATCGGCATCAACCAGTGGGGCAACGGCCTGCGCCCCGGCGTGCTGGACGCCCTTCGGGCCCAGTTGCCCGATACGGCCTTCCATGAATCCAGCGCCGTCCTGGACCGCGTCCGGCGCGTCAAGACAGCAGCAGAGCTGGAACGTCTGCACGAGAGCGCACGCATGACCATGGCCGGCCTGGAGGCCGCCATGGCCGTGATCGAACCGGGCGTGGACGAGAACACCATTGCGGCGGAAGGCGCCCGCGCCATGCTGGCCGCCGGCAGTGAGTTCATGAGCCTGCAGCCCATTGTGGTCAGCGGGCCACGCAGCAGCGTGATCCACCTCAACCATCAGAGTCGGGTTATCGAGAAGAACGAATCCGTCTTCCTCGAATTCGGAGCCGTGCGCCACCGCTACACCGCGCCGCAGATGCGTACAGCCGTTGCGGGGCAGGCGTCGGACCGGATGAAACGGCTCAACGATGTCTGCCACCGTCTTCACGACACGCTGGTCTCGGAGATGCGTCCGGGGCAGCGCTTTACAGACGCGGCAACAGCCGCCAATCGGGTCCTGGCGGAAGTTGCGGACGAGGTCTTTTTCTCCGGTGTCTTCGGCTACACCGTGGGAGCGCAGTTCCCTCCGAGCTGGGTCGAGGGGACCGGCTTCATCGCCGAGGGCGAGGAATCCCCGTTCGAGTCGGGCATGGTCTTCCACCTGCCCCTGTGCCTGCGGGCACCGGGTGAGTTCGGAATCGGTATGAGCAACACGGTCGTCGTAGGTGATAACGGGGCCACTCCCATCACCTATAACGACTGGCAGCTGCGGGAGCCATCCTCATGAGAGCACTTGTCGTCGGCGCCGGCATTGTCGGTTTAACCACCGCCCGGATGCTGGCCCGCAGAGGGTATTCAGTGACGGTGGTGGAAGCGCACGAGGGCCCGGGCATGGAGACAAGCTATGCCAATGCCGGCCAGCGCTCCTACGGCCACGTCTCCCCCTGGGCGGCACCGGATCTGATCGGCGTGGGCCTTAAGGGCCTGGTGCGTCGGCAGGGCCCGCTGAAGATGCACATGCCGCCAGCACCGAGAACGATCAGCTTTCTCTTCCAGACGCTGCGCTACGCTTGGGAGAGCGGCCGCTATGACGCCAGCAACCGCGCCATGCTCCAGCTTGGCCAGGTCAGCCGTAATGCGTTCCACGCGATTGACGAGGAACTGCCGGAAGGCTTTGATGGCCATCATGAGGGACTGCTGGAAATCAGCCGCGATCCGATCGAATACGCCGGCCTTCAGACCAAGGCCCGAGCATTGGCGGAACAGAGCATCGAGCATGAGTGGCTGAACGCCGACTCAGTCAATCGCCAGGAACCCGCGCTGGCGGCAACCGGGGACCTGCAGCCATCCCTTCTGATCAACGGTGACGGCACCGGCGACTGCCATCGCCTTTCACAACTGCTCATGGCTCAATGCCGGGAAGCGGGTGTCCGGTTCTTCTTCGGCACCAGCGTGACACAGTGGGAACATAACGGTAATGCCCTGGAAGGCGCGCACGTTTCCGACGGCAACAGGAGCTGGCTTGAAGCGGCTGATGCGACCGTTGTCTGTGCCGGCTGCGCCTCGCGGGACCTTGTCCGGCCACTGGGCCTGAAACTTCCTGTCTACCCGGTCAAGGGCTACTCTCTAACGGCGCCGCTGGACAATCCTGACAAAGCGCCCCGTTCCACGGTCGTGGATCTGGACAACAAGGTTGCCATCACCCGTCTCGGAGACCGGATGCGGATCACCGGCTTCGCGGAGCTGGCCGGCTTCAACCGCCGGATACCGGAATCACGACTGCAGGTGCTTCAGGAAGCCATCAACGAGCGCTTCCCTGGCGCAGCGGATTTCAATCATGCGGAGCCCTGGACCGGCTTCCGGCCCATGCTGCCTGATGGCCCGCCGGCCCTCGGCGCCGGCCCCTTACAGAACCTGTGGCTCAATACGGGCCATGGAACCTTTGGGTGGACCCTCTCGGCAGGAAGCGCGGAGCTGCTGGGCATGATGATGCACTCCGAGCCGACGCCCATTGATGTCAGCGCTTTTGACCCGTGCCGCTTCGGGGGCTCTCGCCGCTGACAGCCAGCCCGGTATTCCCTTCAATCACCGGTTGCACCAACGGCAGGGGGATATCCGGATGACGACGGACCTCGACGCCGCTCATATCAAAGCCGGCACGCTCAAAAACCCGACGGGTATCCCGGTTGATATTGCAGCCACAGGCAAGCGGTCTCCAGAGGGGGTTGAGACGCTGCTGCCAGCGGGCCAAGCCCGGCTCGGGGGCGGCCACATGTTCGAAGAACAGCAGCCGGCCGCCCGGCTTCAGCACCCGCACCATCTCAAGCGCGGCCCGGTCCGCCTCCGGGATGGTGCAGAACACCAGGAACGCCACCACGGTATCGAACCGGTTGTCCTCAAAGGGCATGGACTCAGCCCCCGCCTGCACCAGTTCCACCGGTGGCCCCTCATGGCGCGAAGCCACACGCTCCTGGCATTCGCCCAGCAGGACCTCCGAGGGCTCCAGGCCCACAATCCGTTCCACGGCTGGTCCGTAATGGCTCAGGCTGAGCCCGGAACCGATGCCGATCTCCAGCACTTCCCCCGACGCCTGGCTGAGCAGCTCCCGTCGGACATCCGCCAGCGTCCGCTCGGCCAGTTTCAGAACGGGCGAAAAGACGTGTCGTTCGTAAAATCCAGCCAATGACACAGCGCCTGCCTCCCGGATGATGGGTGATCGACAAGCATAACCCGGATCACCGCTACAGGTCAGACCCATGCGAACACGGACTCTCAGACGCCCCCAGACAGAACTCCATATTGTGGAGGATGGCGACCCGGCCAATCCGGCCATCCTCTTCCTGCACGGCTTCCCCGACTGCCATGACCTCTGGCTGCCCCATATGCAGGCACTGAGTAGCGACTACCACGTGATCGGTTTCGACATGCGGGGGGCGGGACAGAGCACCCCGCCAGCGCGTGCCGAAGGCTACCGGATCCCCTGCCTTCTGGAGGACATTGATGCGGTGATCACGGCTACCCAGGGCGGGGAAGGCACCGCACACCTGGTGGGCCACGACTGGGGCTCGATCATCGGCTGGAGCTTCGTTGCCGACCCGGTCTATGGCCGCCGTGCCGAATCCTGGACCAGCCTTTCCGGCCCGCATCTTGGAGCGGCGGCCGAATGGGTCCGGAACGGGATCCTGAAGGGCGGTGGCGACCGCAAACCGGCACTGAACCAGGTGCTGCACTCCTGGTACATGCTGGCACTGAACGTTCCCGGCCTTGGTCAGGCTGTGTTCAGCACCGTCGGCACGCCGGTTTACCGTGCTGCCCTGACCATGGGTGGCGTCCCGGCCGATCACCCTCACCTGGCACGCTCACGCGATGAGGTTACCCGCCTGACGCGCCATACGTTCCAGCTCTATCGCCAGAATGCGCTCAGCCCGCCGCCCACGCCACGCCCGGGCAGCATCAGAACGCCCAGCCAGATACTGATCCTGGAAGAGGACGCCTTCGCGACACCAGCAGTGTGCGAGGCCATGACCCGTTGCTGCCAGCAGGTGAGCTGCAAGCGGCTGGCGGCCAATCACTGGGCGCCGGTCACGCACCCTGAATGGATCCAGGAGCGCATCAGAGGGCTGGTGGCCAGCCTTCACTGACACACACAGAAAACCCCCGGCCGGACGCACCGGGCGGGGGTTGAAGCGCGCCCTTACAAGAGGGCGGCCAGGGCCGGTTTACGCCTTGTTGAGCTGTTCCTCGGCGTACTCGTAATTGGCCAGGTTGTTCAGGAAGTTCATGACATAGTCCGGACGACGGTTGCGGAAGTCCAGATAGTAACTGTGCTCCCAGACGTCCAGTGCCAGCAGAACCTTGCCTTCACCGGTTGCCAGCGGGTTGACGGCGTTCGGGGTCTTGGTGACCTTCAGCTTGCCGTCGTTGCCCAGCACGAGCCAGCCCCAGCCGGAACCGAACTGGCCGACAGCGGTGGTCTTGAACTGCTCCTTGAAGTCATCCACGGAACCGAAGTCCTCGACCAGCTTCTGCTCCAGCTTGCCCGGAATACCGCCACCGTTGGGGGACATGTTTTCCCAGAAGAAGTTGTGGTTCCAGTGCTGGCCAGCCTGGTTGAATACTTTCTGCAGGTCATCACGGCCATAGGCGAGCTTGACGATTTCTTCCAGCGACTTGCCCTGCAGGTTGCTGTCCTGCTCGACCAGACTGTTCAGGGTCGTGACATAGGTGTTGTGGTGCTTGCCGTGGTGGAGCTCAAGCGTTTCCTGGCACATCCCCTTTTCCGCGAGTGCGTTGTAGGAATAGGGAAGATTGGGGAGTTCAAAAGCCATAGTGTTTCCTCCTTAACGGCCTTCAGTATTGGGGGCTCGACCCCTCGGTGCCGACAAAGTCAACCGAGCCCCTTCGTTGGGGTCTACGTTACCACTTTGGGATCAGTTTGAGAGAAATCAAGGGCCGACTTGCACAACCGCTGATTTGTGCAACGATGACATGATACGATCCTCCCATAAAATGAACCCGAGTTCCGGCAATGCAGTCGTTCAAACCCCGCGAAACCCTGAGTGAACAGGTTGCCCGTCACCTTGAGAACATGATCGCCTTTGAACAGCTCAGTTCAGGCGATCGGATCCATGAAAGCAACATGGCCAAAGAGCTGGACGTGAGCCATGGCGCCGTAAGGGAGGCGCTGCTGATGCTGGAGAAACGCCACCTGGTGCGCAACGTGCCCCGTAAGGGGGCATTTGTGACCACGCTGGATGAGGACTTCGTACGCAGCCTGTACGAAGCGATGAGTGTGTTTCTGGGCCACACCGGGCGCAAGCTGGTCCGCCAGTGGGAAACCGGCGATATGGAGCGGTTGGAATCACTGTACCAAAGCATGTGCGAGTCCTTCCGTAACGGCCAGCTTATGGAATTCCTGGATACCGGCATTGAATACACCCAGGCCTCGCTGGCCTATGCCAACAACTACTTCATCACCGCCGCCATCAATGACCTCTGGCCCTCGGCCAAACGCTGCGCGTTTGTGGCCCTGCGCCAGGGCAATAGGGTACTGGAGGACAACCTCAATCACATGCGTGAATCGCTCGACCTGCTGCGCGCCCGTGATGAGGAAGGGCTGGTGCAGAACGTCCATGAATACGCGATGAAGCAGTGTGAGCAGGTGATTGCATGCCTGCCGGACAACACGGAAGGATCGGGGTCCCAGGGAGCGACCGGCTCATGAAACGCCACCAGGTTCTGCTGCTCACAACGCTGATACTGCTGCTGGCTGGCTGCAGTCTGGTCCAGCCTGAAAAAAAGACTCCTTCGGAGCCGGAAGCGGACATTGACTGTGAATGGACGGTAATGCGTGGCGTTGCGGAACTGGTGAGTTTCGAGGAAAATACCGCGGCGATGGATTTCTTCCCCGGGGAGATCCGATTCCATACTGAGATGGGTGATCGCGACTGGGCTCCAGGGGATGAATTCAAGGTGCTTCTCGAAACATCGGATCATCCTGAGTGCGGAGAGCCGAGAGTGCGTGAATTGAGCCCGCTGGGGCCAGACGCCTGACCGGAGTCGACATTGCCCTTTTCCTTTCATGCTCTGGTCGCATTTGCTGTTACCAGCCTCTTTGCCGTCGCAATCGCCGGCTCCCTGATCGTTGACAGCCTTCTTTCCGGCGCCACCTACGGCGTTGCGCTTGCCGGCCTCGGATTCATCGTCATGGCCAGGCTGCGCGGCGCCCGTGCGCTTCCTCCCGCTGACCGGGAGATCAAGCTGATCGGCTTTGCCCTGGCGATCTTTGCACTCGTCAGCCTTGCCACCTGGGCCCTGAACGGTTTCGGGTACGAGGACTTCAAGAACCTGGGCAAACACGGGCGCCTACTGCTTTTCTGGCCACTTCTTGTCGCGCTGGCCTACTCAGGGTTACGGGAAAGAGCGGCCCTTCTGGGGCTGGCGGGGTGTGCGGCCCTCGCAGGCCTGGTCGCGGCAGAGCCCCTGCTCTGGGGTGAAGACATTCACCGGGCGAATGGGGCCACCAACGCCATTCCCTTCGGCAACCTGTCACTGCTCAGTGGCCTGATGCTTCTGGGTCTGGCAGGACCCCTTTTCAGCAACAGGCACTATACGCCCTGCCTGCTGGCACTGCTCGCCGGTCTGTTGGGCCTTACCGCCGCCTACCTGTCCGGCACCCGGAACAACGTTCTGGTCCTGCCGGTCCTGCTTCTCTTTCTGGTTCTTTTTGCCGGCCGCCGCCAGCGGATTGTCTCGGCCATCGCCGGACTGCTGATTCTGGGACTGTTCGTGGGCCTGGAATCACGGCTCGGGGAAGGGATTATGGCAGTGCTGGACGGGGACTATGGCCGGGGCATCCAGTACCGGTTCGATGTCTGGCAGCACGCGCTGGCCCTCTTTACCAGCGCCCCTTTCTCCGGCGTGGGCGTCCAGGGTTACGCGCAAGCGTTACAGGCCAGCATTGAAGCGGGCGAGCTGCCCCAGGGGCTGGCCCGCTGCTGTCTCGACCACGCGCACAACGACCTGTTCCAGATCCTGGCCACCCGGGGCCTTCTCGGGGCGCTCTCCTGGCTGTTGGTGCTCGGTATCCCATTCACCCAGTTCCTGCGTTACGCCCGGCATGAGAATGATCGGGTCGCTTCACTGGCTCGGGTTGGCGCCATGGTCCCGCTTGCCTACCTGATCTTCGGGCTGACCGAAGCCACGCTTGAGCGCGGCATCTACATCACCTTCTACCTGCTGAGCGTAACCTTAGTGACCCACCTCCTGTTCCGGGCTCTCGATGAGAGCCTGACCCGTACGCGAAGCCAGCGACTCAGCGCCACCGTGATCACCTACAACGAAGCGGACAACATTGGCCCCTGCCTCGAATCCCTGAAGGGCCTCGCGGACGAAATCATTGTTGTGGACAGCGGGAGCACCGACGACACGGTCGCCATTGCCCGGCAATACACAGACAGAATCACTGTCACTGACTGGCCCGGCTTCGGCCCCCAGAAACAACGGGCCCTGGAACAGGCAACAGGGGAATGGGTATTGTCCATCGATGCCGATGAACGGATAACGCCCTACCTCGCCCGGGAAATCAACCACAGGCTTGCCGGGGAACCCAATTCGGATGCTTTCAAGCTCCGCTGGGCCGTGACCATTTACGGCAAACGTCTGGACTTCGGCCGCAGCGCCCGCGCCCCGCTGCGCGTGTTCCGCCGAGAAGGCTCCGCGTTCTCCAGTGCCCAGGTCCACGAAGCCATACTCCTTCCGGACGGTGCCCGCATCAGGACACTGCGTGGCCGCCTGACCCATTACACCCACCGCGATTATGGCCACGCCCTGGCCAAGAGCGCCCAGTACTCCTGGCTGAGCGCCCAACAGAAAGCGGAGAAAGGTAAGCGGACCCGGACACTGCTCTACCCGACACTGAGGGCCATTACAACCTTCATTCAGGTCTATATACTACGGCTTGGATTCCTTGATGGGCCGGTGGGTTACCTGATGGCAGTGACCTATGCCCAGACCAGCTTTAATACGTATGCGGGGCTCTGGACCTTGCGAGGGCAAGACTATGTCCAAAAAGATAAAAGCGCTAACGAGTATAAGTTGTGATGACTGAACAGCCTCGCCTTGACCCCGAGCATTTTGGTCAGCACTACCCTTCTAAACTGGTTGACCGGCTCATCCGTTTTTCACAGAACTCCTCACCTCGAGGAATCAGTTCTCATACGGCCAGTCTCATCCGTTCGCTGACCACCAGATTCGCAGAAAAACCCTTGGACCTCGAGGCTCAAGGCATTCGGCTCCGCTGTTTTCTCGACGACAATTACTCTGAGAAGAAGTTTATTTTCACACCGTGGCGATTCGATGCTGGGGAACGACAATACATCGAAACATATTTACCTTCAGACGGTGTATTCGTGGATATTGGGGCCAATATAGGCATTTACTCCCTGACTGCACTCAAGGCGCTGGGCAAGACTGGACAGCTTGTCGCCATCGAACCAAACCCCAACGTCTATGAACGTTTACGATTCAACATTGACGCCAACCTATCCCAAGATGACGTCTCTCCCACTATATGCACTCTCCAGTGCGGCGTTTCAGACCGAAACGAAACACTGGAGCTTTATATCAACCAGTCAAACCTTGGAGAGAGCTCGGTTCGTCGGTCAGGCCGACGTCTACCCGGAAACGATAACGACACCCAAAGACCTATCCAGACAATACAGTGTCGGCCTTTACTCGATATTCTCAAAGAGCTTCAACTGTCTCGAGTTGATGGTATCAAGATAGATATTGAGGGAGCCGAAGATAAGGCTCTGGTGCCTTATCTCGAGCATGCCCCGACTTCTCTTTTGGCTCGCTTTATACTGATGGAAAACTCAGAAACAGCCTGGGAGCTTCCCCTGTCCGAAAGACTGAAAGAACGGGGTTATCAGCGGGTTAAAGACTACGGCATGAACAGTCTTTACAAACTCGACCCTCTTGAAAGCAACACAGACTCCTGACCCTGGCGCAAGCATTAAATCATGAAACTTTCCGTCATAATGACCACCTACAACTCACCGCGATGGCTGGAAAAAGTACTCTGGGGCTACAGTGTCCAGAGACATAGAGACTTCGAGGTGATCGTAGCCGACGACGGGTCAGGACCAGAAACCGCTAGCCTGATCCGGCGCATGCGTGAAGAGACCAACATGACCCTCCACCACATCTGGCAGGAAGACGATGGTTTCCGCAAATGCCGGATTCTGAACAAAGCAATCCTCAAAGCGAGCGCCCCCTACCTTGTCTTCACCGATGGGGACTGCATTCCCCGATCAGACTTTCTGGAGGTACACGCCCATGAGGCAGAAACAGGACGGTTCCTGTCCGGCGGCTATCACAAGCTCCCAATGGAAACCAGTGCAGCCATTACGAAAGAAGACATTCTGGAAGGTGCTTGCTTTGAACTCCCGTGGCTGAGACAACATGGGCTAAAAGCCAGTTACAAGAACAGCAAACTAACCGCGACACCTCTCCAAGCAAAGATTCTAAACCGCCTGACTCCCACCAATTGCAACTTTAAAGGATCCAATGCGTCTGCCTGGCGTGAGGACATACTGAAAGTGAATGGCTTTGATGAGCAAATGGCATGGGGAGGCCTGGATCGCGAGATCGGGGTACGACTGGTCAATGCTGGTATCAAGCCCAAGCATGTGCGCTACAACGCCATTGTCATTCACCTTGACCACAAGCGCGGCTATAAGAACCCTGAGCTGGTACGGCAAAACAAGTCACTAAGGGTATCTCGTGAAAAGGACGGCACAACCTACACACCGCACGGGATTGACCAGCTGCCTACGGAGGAATGAAAACGAGTTCTAGCCTTCAGGGCGACCGGCGCGACGCTTAACTTGAATGGGCAACTGTACTGCCTAAGCTTCTTGCTTATGATTCGCCTCTTGGGGCAATAATGAATCAAGAATTAACGCCTTTCCCTAAATTCGGACCAACTCATAATGCCCGGAGAACGCCACCTTTTCTAATAAAGGCTCCAACTACAACATTATCTTAAAACCTTCCATGCGGGCACTGCCCCGCCTACAAACTACTCAAACTATTCCCATAGCCCACCAATTTCATTAAGATATCTATCGATATTAACGTTTTACGGATATGAATATGCGGATACTTATCGCAAGCTTTCCCCGCGCAGGCTCAACCATGCTTTTTCGAGCCATTGCAGGACTCCCCCAAAAAAGCTGGACACCCAAGAATCCAGTTTGTGAATTTGTGCGTGACCTATCAGACTTGCCCGACAAGCCGTTCTTAAAAACACACAGCCCTGCGCCGCAAAGTTTACCTGACGACGTTCGCGTAATTTATCTTTATGGCGACCCCATAGACTCTATTGTATCATCAACAAAAAAACGCTGGGACACCAACAGTTGGCGGATGAATAACTGGTTTCAAGATTACGAGCCAGACCTATACAACAGCGATGATTTCCAGCTTAAAAACAACTTCGAGTCATGGATGTCGCCACAAGACTACCCCGTACTAGCAATCCGTTATGAATCTTTATGGGAAAATCACGAAAAAATCGTCAAGTTCATAGGGTACAACTTTGCACTCCCCGAAAAGAGAAATAGAAATACCGAGATAGAAGAAAACCTGAAAAACCATTTAAAAGAAACATATAAAGAGCTGATAAAAAGAGTAAAAGAGGCTCCAGATACAGCTTTAATCCAAAAAGAAAAAATAAATAATCCCAAAACGGAACAGGTGCCAACCCCCGATGAAAGGACCAACCTCAACTTCCGGATCTGCAGAATTTACGCTCGGATACATGAAAAATTGATTCGAAAAATCAAAAAAATAGGAAACTATTAAAGCGACTATAACTCTAACCCTGTCAGGCAACATGACACCAACGATAGCCTGCCCCGGATAGAGTTCTAAAAGCAGTACTTTAAACAGCTTTTAGATGTCTAGAATATCGAGACTTGCCACTGCCAAGGTCCCCGGTTAAGTGCGCAGAGCCTTAAAAAGAATTCGGCGCAGAGCCAACTCAAGTGTGTTGAGCTTTTTCAACCAGCGACTCCCCTGCATGGGATAGTAGCACCAAGGCTTGGGGAGACTGTCACTCTCACAGCTCAGAAAATCCTCTGCTACCGGCAAGACCTCGGTTGACCTGCGGTACATTGCTTCAACAGCCTCGGAAGACATGATGTGGAACGGATACAGGCCGCACGCACGGCGTTTCTCCGCAATGCGCAGAGCCAATGTCTTTTTCTTGCCCCGATAGGCGGGCACCTCGGGCAACCACATGGCGAAGGGGGCGAACAAGTGCCCCATCCGGCCGAAGAGCTGTTGCGCCTGACGATCATTCTCCGGCTCAGAACGTGCGAACTTCCAGCCTTTTGCCAGAAGTCTCTGCGGCCGAGTCACGGAGACCGCCGAAAAATAGCGTCCAGCGCTCTGGCCGGATGGTGCTCTGAAATACAGTCCAGCCGCCTCATCATAGGTCATGATGGATTCATTGCGCTCGCGATTACTGCCTTTCAGGAAGCAGGGCTGAATGAAAGCCAGGGATTCATCCGCATCAAATCTGGCTTTGATCCCATTGATCTCCTCTGAGGAAAGGGGCCGAACCACCTGCATATCGTCCTGCAGAAAACACACCAGTGACTCTTCGCTGCAGTATTCAAGCGCCGACTGCATGTTCCCGTAGAGACCACCCAACTTATGCGTGGACACATTACCCGGCTTCAGGACCCGGTGATTGCGCTCAATGCCGTCGAGAACCTTCACTGTCTCAGGGTCATTACTGTCATCATCAAATACGATAATGCCGGCGTCCGGTACACACTGCTCAATGGAACGTACGCAGTTCTCGAGAAACCGACCGCGGTTAAAAGAAAAAACGCAGAAAATCATGTGAAGGTAGCCCTGATGAGTGTTCCAATCTATTTGCGCCGATCCAGACGCCCTTCCCGGTACCAGGATTGCATAAGACGTAACCAGGTTCGGAGACGGGTCTTTGTTTCACTGCCTGAATAACGCCCCTTCTGAACATGCCGGATCCGGTAGACCCCGGGGATCTCAACGGGAACACCCTGACTCCGTACAAGCCAGCGGAAAGCCCGATCCTCATGAGCCTTGCGCCAGCGATCTGACGGCGTCTGATAGAGCTTCAGCGAGCGGCAGTAGCCCACCGCCCGACAAACATCACCGTGAGCGATCTGGAGTGGTCCCGTGGCGCGTGAAGGATGCTGGGCGGTGAACACATCGTCATCCACATCAACAAGCGCGGGCTCACCGGCCCCCTGCCGAAGCATCGGGTTATCTTCCCGCAGAAGCTCAGTACACCGCTCCTCAGAGGGATACACAAGAGCATCACGGCGATTCTGTAACTGTTTAGCCAACCCATCAAGACACCCATCAC
>NZ_CAJXMA010000041.1:0-25999 GCF_913056445.1 uncultured Halovibrio sp. | reverse complement strand
CATCGTGCTGACCGTCCTGGCCAACCTGATCACCATCGTGTCGCTGCCGCTTTTCACCAATCTGGCGCTGGATCTCTACATGGGTGAAAACGAGGCCATACGGCTGCCCGTGGAACGCACCATCATGACGCTGGGGTTGATCGTGCTGCTGCCCATCGCCATCGGCATGATGCTCAAGAGCCGATTCCCGGAGAAGGCCCAGAAAGCGGAAAGCGCGGTCAGCGTCTTCGGCGGTGTTGTACTGGCCATGCTGGTGGTGGCGCTGGTGTACAACGTGCGCGATCAGCTGGGTGAACTGCTCAGTCAGGCGGGCCCCGCGGCCATCGCCCTGAACCTTGCGGGCATCGGCATCGCACTGGGTCTCAGCCGTCTGACTGGCCTCACCCAGCGGGAATCCATGGCAGTGGCCGTGGAACTCGGCATTAAAAACGGCACCATCGGCCTGCTGGTAACCCTCAACCTTCTGGAATCCGAGGCCATGTCAGTGCCCTCGGCGGTCTACGGCGTGCTGATGTTCTTCTTCGGCTTTCTGTTAACCTTGTACGGGCGCAAATACATCCCGCAGCCAAGCTGACCCGCAAGGAGATCCGCCATGCCCGCCATTGAATTCCAGTCCCGTAATGGCCTCACCCTCAAGGGCACGATTGAACTGCCCCCCGGCGGGATCTGGCGGGCTACGGCCATCTTCGCCCACTGCTTCACCTGCGGCAGCCAGGTCCGCGCCGCCCGCACCATCACCTCGGCCCTGGCCGGCACCGGCTTCGCTGTGCTGCGCTTTGATTTCACCGGTCTGGGCGAAAGCGAGGGCGAGTTCGCGGATACCAATTTCTCCAGCAACCTTGATGACCTGGAAGATGCCGCCGCCTGGCTCACCGAACATTACGCCGCGCCCCAACTGCTGCTCGGCCACTCGCTGGGCGGCTCCGCGGCTCTCGCCGTCGCCGAGCGGTTGGACAGCGTGCGCGCCGTCGCCACCATAGGCGCCCCGGCGAGCCCGGACCACATTCTCAAGCAGTTCGGCACGGACCTGGAGCGGATCGAGGAAAGCGGCAGCGCCGAGGTTGATCTCGCCGGCCGCCCCTTCCGCATCCGCAAAGACTTCATCGACGACGCCCGCAGCCACGACCTGACCGAGCGCCTGCACAAACTCCGGCGTGCCCTGCTGGTCATGCACGCGCCGCATGACCGCACGGTGGGCATCGACAACGCCGAGCAGATCTACACTGCGGCCCTGCACCCCAAGAGCTTCATCAGCCTGGACGACGCCGACCACCTGCTCTCGCGCCGCTCCGACGCCCAGTACGCCGCCCAGGTGGTCTCCGCCTGGGCCGCCCGCTTCCTGGAACCCGAAACGACCCCGGCCCCGGAGGGCGCCCGCGTTACCGGCCGCACCGAGGACGGCTTCCTCTGCCGTGTCCAGGCCGGCCCGCATGAGATGGTTGCCGACGAACCCAAGAACAACGGCGGCACCAACCGTGGCCCGGACCCATACGGCCTCCTGGCCTCCTCACTGGGCGCCTGCACCGTCATGACCATCAACATGTACGCCCGCCACAAGGAACTCCCGGTGGAGCGCGTCACCTGCGAGGTCACCCACCGCAAGGTCCACGCGGAAGACTGTGAGGAATGCGAAACGAAATCCGGCAAGGTGGATGAACTGGTCCGCCACATCACCATCGAAGGCGATCTGACCGAGGATCAGCGCCAGCGCATGCTCCAGATCGCCGGCCGCTGCCCGGTGCACCAGACCCTGAAGAACGAGATCCGGATGCACGACGAGTTGGTCGAGTGAGGCACCCAACGATAAGAGGGTTTCGGCGATACCAATAAGGTTCGATGAAGGGAGGCGGAGAATTCCGACTGTCTCAGAGAGGATGGTACGGGGAGTGCTCGTAGGGAAGCTCTGGAGCCATGGATGGCGGAAGAGCAGCGTACAGGGGTTTGCGCGATCTAGCGCAAACGGGTTTACACGGACGTAAACCCTGGACTTTTCAGCGGAGCAGGATTGCGCAGCTGAAAAGTATTCACAGCGTTTCCCGGAGAGCACTCCCCGCACCATCCCTTGCAGCAAACCACCAGTCCTGAGACAGAACTCAGCCTTTCAACGCCACTCCGCCAGCCGCACAGGCACACGCCGCGCCCCCCAGCGTCCGGGATCCCCATCAAACACCCCAGCACACCGCGTCCCGCAATTGGTGCAATGCCCATCGTGGGTCAGGTTCCAGTCACTGAGCACAAACCAGTCACGCCCGATCAGCTTCTGACCGCAATGATGGCAGTAGGTACTGCCCCCAGCCTCGTCATGCACGTTGCCGGTATAGGCGTACCGGATGCCATTCTTCATGGCCACCTCCCGCGCATTGGTCAGCGTCTCCGCCGGCGTACGCGGATGCTCCATCATCTTGAAATCTGGATGGAAGGCGGTGAAATGCATGGGAATATCCGGCCCCAGGTGCTCCACCACCCACTGGCTCATGCGCTCGATCTCCTCGCTGGAATCGTTCTCGCCCGGGATCAGCAGCGTCGTCAGTTCGAACCACACATCCGTCTCGTTGTGCACGTACTCGATCGTATCCAGCACCGGCTGCAGCTCGCTGCCGGTAATCTTGCGGTAGAAGCGCTCAGTGAACGCCTTCAGGTCGAAGTTGACCGCGTCCATGTAACGGAAGAACTCCTTCCGCGGCTCCTCGCAGATGTAACCGGCGGTCACGGCCACCGCCTTGATGCCCCGCTCATGGCAGGCCTGGGCCACGTCGATGGCGTATTCATGGAAGATCACCGGATCGTTGTAGGTGAAGGCGATGCTGTGGCAGCCCAGATCCTCGGCGGCGCGCGCGATGGTCTCCGGCTCCGCCTGGTCTGCCAGCGTATCCATCTCCCGGGACTTGCTCATATCCCAGTTCTGGCAGAACTTGCAGAACAGGTTGCAGCCGGCAGTACCAAAGGACAGGACCGAGGTGCCGGGCAGGTAATGGTTCAGGGGTTTCTTCTCAATCGGGTCCACGCAGAACCCGCTGGAGCGCCCGTAGGTGGTCAACACGATCTGGTCGTCATGCCGGGCACGCACAAAGCACAGGCCCTGCTGACCTTCTTTCAGCTTACAGGCCCTCGGACACAGATCGCACTGGATCCGACCGTCGTCCAGCTCATGCCAGTAGACGGTCGGGAAACGGTCGCTGGAGATTGTCACGCCCATGGTCTCACCTCCCCCGGTGCTGGCGTTATACTCCGAGTATAGGGCGCCACCCGGGCTCTTGCCCAGCCTTGTTGATGGCGTCGATCGCCCCCATATAAGGGCAAAAGAAGCCAGCCCCAAGGGAGGTGCACCATGGAACAGACAGTTCGGCCACCGGCGGTTTCAGGGCTCTTCTACCCCGCCGAGCGCGGCGTACTGCAGCAGCAGGTTGCCGGTTTCCTGGAAAAGGCGGGCACCGATGACGTGGCCCCGCCCAAGGCACTGATAGCCCCCCATGCCGGCTACCCGTTCTCGGGGGCGGTCGCCGGGGAAGCCTACGCCCCGGTGCGCGCCATCGCGGATCGCATCAAGCGCGTGATCCTGCTCGGGCCAAGTCACCGCATCCCGTTCCGGGGCATTGCGGCCAGCAGCGCGGACTATTTCGCCACTCCCATGGGCAATGTGCGCGTCGACCAGGCTACCCAGGCGGAACTGGTGGCCCAGCGTCCGGACGTGGTCTACCGGGAAGACGCCCATGAACGCGAGCATGGGCTTGAAGTGCACCTCCCCTTCCTTCAGGCCCTTCTGGACGATTTCAGTGTTGTCCCGCTGGTCGTGGGCGATGCCTCCCCGGAGGAAGTGGGAACACTGCTGGATCAGCTCTGGGGCGGCCCCGAGACGCTGATCGCCATCAGCTCGGACCTGAGCCACTTCATGGATTACGACAGCGCGGTGCGCCGGGACAGGGCCACATCCGAGGCCATTGAGAACCTGGCGTGGGAGAAGGTCCGGGATGGCGATGCCTGCGGCCGCCACCCCATCAATGGGCTGCTGTGGCTGGCGCGACAGAAAGGTCTGGAAGGCCGCATCCTGGATCTGCGCAATTCGGGGGATGCGGGAGCCCCCAGAGACAGTGTTGTGGGGTATGGCGCCTATGTCTTCCACTGACAGCCCGATGACCCCCGAGCACCGCAGCATGCTGCTCACCCTGGCCCGGGACAGCATCCGGCAGGGATTCGAGACAGGTCGCCCCCTGGCGGTTGACCCGGCGCAGTGGCCGGAGGCCCTTCAGCGTGAGGGCGCCAGCTTTGTCACGCTCAAGCGCCCGGATGGCAGCCTGCGTGGCTGTATCGGCACCCTTGAGGCCCGCCAACCGCTGGTGACGGATGTGGCGGAACATGCCCATGCCGCCGCCTTCCGGGACCCGCGCTTCCAGCCACTGACGCCCCATGAACTGGATGAAGTGCACCTGGAACTCTCGATTCTCTCCCGGCCGGAGCCGCTACCGGTAGCTTCTGAGGCGGAACTGCTCGCTGCCATCGAGCCTGGTGAGGACGGGCTCATACTCGAGGACGGGGTCCACCGGGGAACCTTTCTCCCCGCAGTCTGGGAATCGCTGCCGGATCCCGGGGACTTTGTCCGCCAGCTCAAACGCAAGGCGGGCCTGCCGCCGGATCACTGGTCCCCGTCACTGACCATCAGGCGCTATCGCACAGAGTCCTTCGGCGAGGATGAGCGCTGACGCGGCGGCAGCCACCACCAGGTGGCGGCCACCAGGGCCCCGAAAACCGTGTACCCGAACAGGAACACCCAGCCCGGCAGGTCATGGAAGATGAGGGCGCTCACCCAGTATTCGATGAACCCCTGGTCGTGCACGGGCTGACCGGCCGCAAGGCGCAGCTCGTGCTCCCAGACAGTCAGCGGACACAGTCGCCCCAGCCAGGTCTGGATCACCACGAAACCGATCGTCACCAGGTGCACCCAGCGGACCCAGGGATTGCGGACCCAGAACCAGCCACGCATGCCACCGATAATGAATAGCACCAGACCGACAACCACGAAGGCCACGATCAGGCCATGCAGCAACAGCACCAGGTCCGCCAGAAGGCCCGGGGCGGGAAGCGTTTGATAGAGGCTGCGCGATGCGTTCATGGGCTTACCCCAGCAGCGCCACGCTCTTGACCTGGGCGTGGACCTCCAGACCCGGCTGCAGAGACAGTTCGCGGGCAGAGCGGCGGCTCACCCGCGCCAGCAGTACCGCATCCCCCACCCGCAACCGCAGCATCACGTGCCCGGCCCCCTGCTCCGCCAGGTCCTCAATGCGGGCCGGCATCACGTTCAGGATACTGCTGTCCTGCGGTGCCGTCAGGGCCACGCTCACGTCACGGGCCTGGACCTGGAGCCGCACGGGCTGCCCGGTTTCCAGCTGCCCCAGTACCGCATGGAGCGGTCCTGCGTCCGAGTTCACCCGCACCACTCCGTCGCGTGGGTCGTAATCGTCCACCACGCCCTCGATAACCGTCTCCGCCCCCGGCTGCCCCGCGATAGCGAGGTCCAGGCGTGCGAACACGTCAGTGAGGGAACCTTCCGCCTGTACCCTGCCGTTATCCATAACCACCAGGTGGTCCGCCAGCCGGGCCACCTCCTCCCTGGAGTGGCTTACATAGATCATCGGCAGAACCAGCTCCCGGTGCAGCCGCTCAAGGTATGGCAGGATTTCATGGCGCCGCGCCTCATCCAGACCGGCAAGGGGCTCATCGAGAAGCAACAGGGCAGGTTCCATGGCCAGGGCCCGTGCGATGGCCACGCGCTGCTGTTCTCCGCCGGAGAGCTGATGCGGCCTGCGTGCGAGGAGATGGCGGATTCCCAGCAGTTCAATGGACTGCTCCAGGCGTGAGTTATCCCCGTTGCCCTGGCTCCGGCGCAGCCCATAACGCAGGTTGCCTTCCACACTGCGGTGGGGAAACAGGCTGGGCTCCTGGAACACATAGCCCACGGCGCGCCGATGGGGCGGCACGAACTGGTTGACGTCCTGCCACGTCCAGCCCCCTACCCGGAGGTGGCCCACGGCCGAGCGCTCCAGCCCCGCCATGATCCGCAGAAGGGTTGTCTTGCCGCAGCCCGAGGGCCCGAAAACCGCGCTCACCCCTGCCCCCGGCAGCGCCAGTGACAGGTCCAGGCTGAAGTCCCCCCGGTCGAGCCGGAACGCCAGCTCAATACTCATAGCCGCACCACCAGGAAACGCCGGTTGAGCGCATAGACCGCCATCAGCATCAGCATGGACATCGCCAACAGACCACCGGAGAGCCAATGCGCGCTGGTGTAATCCAGCGCCTCCACATGGTCATAGACCGCAATGGACACCACCTGGGTGCTGCCCGGAATGTTGCCGCCGATCATCAGCACCACACCGAACTCGCCCAGGGTGTGGGCAAAACCGAGCACAGCCGCCGTCAGGAACCCCGGCGCGGCCAGGGGCACTGCCACGGTGAAGAACCGGTCCATTGGCGAGGCACGCAGCGTAGCGGCCACCTCCATCGGCCTGCGGCCTACGGCGGAAAACGCGTTCTGCAGGGGTTGAACCACGAACGGCAGTGAGTAGATCACTGAGCCGATCACCAGCCCGGTAAAGGTGAACGCCAGCGGCTGGCCGCCCAGGGCTTCCATCAAACCGCCAATGGGCCCCGACGGTCCGAGCGCGATCAGAAGATAGAACCCCAGAACCGTGGGCGGCAGTACCAGCGGCAGCGCCACCATCGCCTCGACCACGAAGCGGAAGCGCCATTGTGTGCGCGCCAACCACCAGGCCAGGGGCGTGCCCACCACCAGCAGGATCAGGGTGCTCACAGCCGCCAGCTGCAGCGTAATCCACAGTGCCGTGAGATCATCGGAGCCCGGCATCAGGGCACCTCATAGCCATGGTCACGGAGAATCGCCTGCCCCTGTTCCCCTGTCACGAACTCGAGGAAGGCCCTGGGCGCCGGTTCATCCGCCAACAGCACCGCCTGCTGCTCAATGGGCTCATGCAGGGTCTCCGGAACCAGCCAACGTGAGCCCCCCATGCTGCGCTCCGGCGCCTCAAGCTGGGACAGCGCCACAAATCCCAGCGCTGCATTGCCCGTGCGCACGAACTGGAACGTCTGGGCGATGTTCTCGCCCATCACCCGCCGACCTTCCAGGGCCTCCCAGAGCCCCCGGTTCTCCAGCACCTGCTTTGCCGCCCTGCCGTAGGGCGCCAGACGCGGGTTGGCCAGCGCCAGATAGGCGAAATCCCCGGTAGCCAGGACCCCGCCTTCCGCATCCACGAGCGATTCGCCGGGGCTCCAGAGGACGAGCCGGCCACGGCCATAGCTCACCCGGCTTCCCTCAACGGCCCTGCCGGACTCAGCCAGAAGCCGGGGCCGGCGCTCATCCGCGGCAAGGAAGACCTGGAAAGGAGCGCCGTGCAGAATCTGGGCGTAGTGCTTTCCGGTTGAGCCGGAGGCGAGGACCACGCTGTGCTCAGTAGCTGCTTCGAACCGATCAACCAGAACTCTGGCTGCTCCAACAACATTACTGGCGACAGCGACCCGGATTTCATCCGCCCCGACAAGGGATGACCCTCCGGCAAACAACAGAATACTCAGCCAAACCGGCACCTGAGCAGCACGACGCAACGCTAACTCTCCCAACAATGCTGATAGCAGGCCAGAGTCTACCAGACCCGACTCTTACGCAGGGTCTCAGAAATGCTAAGCTGGTACACCATTTCAGAGGCCATCATTTCTCAAGGAACAAGGCTTTTTATGCGCGTCATTATCCGTTATTTCTTCCGCTCACTGCGCCTGATCCTTACCCCCATCGTCCTGATCAACGAAAAGTTGACCAGCCCCAGAGCCGTATCCCGCAGCTCTGAAGATCAGGCACGCGTTGAACAGGCAGCAAGCAAGCTGGCGCTCTACCAGTTCAAGGCCTGCCCGTTCTGCATCAAGGTCCGCAAGGAAATGTCACGCCTGGGGCTTCCCATTGAAACCCGCGATGCCCAGAACGACCCGGATCACAGGGCTGCCCTCGAAGCCGGCGGCGGGCGGGTCAAAGTGCCCTGTCTGTTGATTGAGCACGACAACGGCGAACAGCAGTGGCTGTATGAATCCGATGACATCAACGCCTGGCTGAGGAAGCAGTTCGAACCTGCATCAAGCTGATGTGAGCGATGCAGGGACCACCTGCATCGCTCGCGCATCAGCCGATGACGGAAACGCCAATCCAGGCCGGGTGCAGCCAGATTGTGAAGACCACATAGATTGCAAGCCCCAGCACGACCGCTATCGCGTCGTTGAAGCGCGATGCCGGCAAGCGCGGAATGGCCCTTGGTGTGCGGCGCTTCAGTGATATGCGGTCAGCTACAGCCCACGCCAGAAAACCACCGAACAGAAGCACGTCCGCAAGCATGCCGTTGGCCAGAAGGTGCCCGAGTGCCCACGCTTTCACCGCCACCAGCATGGGGTGTTTCAGCGTGCTGCTGATCTTCCCCGGAAGGTAGGTCGCGATGAACATCGGGAACGCAACCAGCATCAAAAGCATGGTGATGTGGGATGTCCAGGCCGGCGTTGTATAGAGCACCACCGGGTCCATGCGGGCGATACCATATCCCTTGACGATGAGCACAAGGCCGATGATCGCTATGACCGAGTAAATGCCCTTGAAGGGCCATTCCCCCATACTCCGCGCCATAGCATCACGCTGAGCCGGGGCCACAATCGACAGCGAGTGAATGCCCAGAAAGAGCACCAAGCCGAGCAGAAGTAGTGTCATGGGTCAGATCCTTTTTTGTTCAATTCGGTGATGCACGATCCCAGCCCCGTAAGCTAACGACGCGCGATGATATAGACCGCGTGGATAACGCCCGGTAGATAACCGAATAGCGTCAACACGATGTTGATCCAGAACTGCAGCCCAAGTCCGACCTGGAAGAAGACCCCCAGCGGCGGCAGCAGTATGGAAAGAATAAGACGGACCACGTCCATACCAGCCCACTCCTGTGAATGACCTATGACTCAAATTAAGCGGTGACAGCCCACCGGCCTCGCAGCAGACCGAGTGTGCCATGTTTTCGCGTACCGGGGCCAAACGGCGTCGAACAGTTTTACACTTTCCACGGCCCGCCAGTCCCACTCTCCCCGCGAGCCTGTCGCACAGCTATAAATCTGAGGATTTTTTAACGCACTGGAACACCGTTTGCCTGAGCTTAAGTGGTCTCATCGACGGACCGCCCCGCTCATTACTGGCAAAGGAATCGAAGAAATGACCATCAAACAATCAGCCCTCGCATTGGGCATCCTGGCGGCAGGCGCGGCAACCGCGGCCTCAGGTGCTTCCATTTCAATTGAAGCTGCCGGTGTCTATAACACCCAGGTCAACGGCGCTACCGAAATCGACTTTGAGAGCGGTGACTGCGGCTCCGCGACCTGCTCCGGCGACTATAACGTTGTTCAGGGAACCGCCGGCGGACAGCACGCCCAGCCCCACGATTTCCCCGAGGACAACCAGTACCTGACCGTGCCCTATGAACAGAGCAATGGCTCGGCAGCTCTGGCACTGGGGACAACCGCCAACTATTTTGGCCTGTACTGGGGCTCCATTGACGATTACAACACCATCAGCTTCTTCCTCGATGGTTCACAGGTGGGGAGCAGTTATAGCGGTAACGACGTTCTGCCGCCATCAGGCGGTGACCAGGAATCGTTCGACGACAACCGTTATGTGAACTTCCACTTCGGCTCCGAGTTCTTCGACACGGTCAGTTTCAGCAGCACGCAGTACGCGTTCGAAAGCGACAACCACGCCTACGCTACGGTCCCCGAACCGGGCACACTGGCACTGCTTGGCGCTGGCCTGCTCGGCTTGGGCATGCGTCGCCGGCGCACCTGAAGGATTCAGGCTGCTGCCACGGCCGCTCCGAAAGGGGCGGCCTTTTTTATGTCAAAACCACCAGACCCCGGCTGGATGATGCCGCTCAACCCGGATACCGGCGTTTTCCAGAAAGTCAATGAATGCCTCCAGATCCTCGGGGTTGAGGAAACGGGCAAGAGGTACGCGCGTGTCGTGATAGGCCAGCATCAGCCTGGGCACCGCAAAACCATGACGGGGCATCTCCATGATCACCCGGACCCAGTGCCGAGGCATGATCCATTCGGAATCCTTCTGGTTGATCCCCTTTTCGAGCCTCACAGTGTCCGGCGTCAGTACCAGGACCTCCTGCCGATAACACTGGCGCGAGGTGTAGTACAGCCCATAGGCCACCACCGCCAACTCCAGGCCCGCGAACGGCAGGATCATCCAGGCGCCCGCCAGGGACCAGCCAACAGCCACCATCAGAGTGACCACGGCGATCAACCCAAAGAAGATGATGTTCCCCTGCCAACTCAGGGATCGGTTGGGGGTCAGGCGCAGTGCCCTGCCCTCCTCGTAATCCAGGTACTCCAGCATGATGCCACCGACTTGCCTAGACCAACCCGCGATTACTCCTTGCGGGGTCAACCCATACTAGCGCCCCCGCAGGCGCCAGACACCCCCTGTTGCAATCCGGAACCGGGAGCTGGTCGTACTCAGCGATGAGCTACAATAACGTCGATGCCATGATCAAGGAGTTCCGGATGCGTTTCCTTTCCGCCCTGATGCTGCCGGTTGCAGCCGCACTGCTTGCAGCCTGCGGCGACAGCCCCCACGAACCCGTTTCGATGGAGTCCGTGGAGGAGGACGGCGTTCTCAGGGTGGCGACCCGTAACGGTGCCACCACCTATTACCTGAACCGCCACGAGCAGCCCTCTGGCCCGGAATACGATCTGGTCCATGAATTCGCTGAGGCACAGGGCTGGGACGTGGAGTGGACCATGCACGAATCCACTGCCGCCGTGATTGAGGCGCTGGAGAAAGGCACCGCTCACCTGGCCGCATCCGGGCTGACCCATCGCCCCTCCCGGAATGAGCGCTTTACGCAGGGGCCCGCGCACAGCGAAGTCACTGAACAGCTGGTGTGCCACCGGGAGGGCCGCCCACTGCCACGGCTTCCCGAGGACATCGCCGGGTTTGAAATCCGGGTGACGGCCAGCTCCAGCTATGTGGAAACCCTCAATGAACTGGCCGCGGAACATGAGGGCATCACCTTCAGCACCAGTGATCGAACCACGGAGGTACTGCTGTCACAGGTCGCCGAACAGCAGTTCGACTGCACTGTCGCGGACTCCAATATCGTCCAGCTCACCCGCCGGCACTGGCCCCACCTCGAGGTTGCCATGAACCTGACCCAGGGGCAGAACCTCGGCTGGTATCTTCCTGCAGGCGCGGACGAGCTGGCCGGCAGCGCGCGCGAATGGATGAACAGCCGCGCCGGCGACGAAGCCATCACGGCCATGGAGAACAAATACTATTCCTACATCGGGGAATTCGACTTTGTGGATCTGCGGGCCCTGAACCGGCGGATTGAAAAACGCCTGCCACAATACCGCGAGTACTTCATCCAGGCGGAAGAGAAAACCGGCATGCCCGCCGAACTGCTGGCCGCCCTCGCCTACCAGGAATCCCACTGGGATCCGGACGCAGTCTCGCCCACCGGGGTACGGGGCATCATGATGCTGACGCGGCGTACGGCCGGTTCACTGGGGGTTGAGAATCGGCTTGATCCGGTCCAGGCCATTGATGGCGGCGCCCGCTACCTGGCGGATCGTCACGCCCGCCTTCCCGAGACCATCCCGGAACCCGACCGCACCTTCCTGGCCCTGGCCAGTTACAACATCGGGCGCGGTCACCTGCTGGACGCCCGCCAGCTGGCACGGGACCTGGACCGGAATCCCGACTCCTGGGAGCAGATGCGCCAGGTGCTGCCCCTTAAGGCGGATAAGCGCTACTACCCCAGCACCCGCTACGGCTACGCCCGGGGTTACGAGCCCGTACACTACGTTCAGCGGATCCGGAACTACAGGGACGTGATCAGTAAGGAATTCAAATAGTACCGATAGCCAGAGCGGGAATAGTCATCCCCCCGGCAGGCTGATAGGCTTGCCCGGGTCGAATCGCCCCTGAAACCAATGTTGGGATCCATGCCTGAACGCCTGATGGTACTGCTGCTGGCTGGTCTCATGGCCAGTTGCGCCTCCCAGCCGCAAGACGTGGCGGAACCACCGGTTACCGTCCCCGAGACCTTCTCGGCCTCCGGCGATGAACCGGCGCCTGAGCGCTGGTGGCGGAGTTTTGAGGATGACAGCCTCAACCAGCTGGTGGCGGACGGGCTGGATGCCAATCTGGACGTGCTCAGCGCCTGGCAGCGCCTGCGCGAAGCCCGTGCCGCCGTCAACCAGCAGTCCGCGGATCTCTACCCGGACCTGAACGCCACCGCTGACGGAGAGATCAGCAACAGCGACAGCAGCGATTCCGAAGAGAGCCTGCGACTGGGGCTGGGTTCCGAATACGAAGTGGACCTCTGGGGCCGGATCAATTCACAGGTCGAAGCAGAGCAGTTCCGCGCCCGGGCCACCCAGGCGGACTATCAGACGGCGGCACTCTCGCTTGCCGCCGAGGTCACCCGCACCTGGTACCAGCTGCGCGCCCAGCGGGCCCAGCTTGATCTGGCCGAGTCCCAGATCGAGACCAACCGCAGCGTGATGAAACTGCTGGAGACCCAGTTCGCCAGTGGGCAGGCCGGCAGCGCGGATGTGCTGCGCCAGCGCCAGCTGCTGGAATCCACCGAGGAACAGCGCCTGGGCACGGAATCGGAGCTCCGGGTGCTGGAGAACCAGCTGGCCGTCCTTCTGGGCCGGGCACCCCGGAACACGGACCTGCCGGCAGGGCGCGGCCTGCCCTCTGAGCTGCCGCCCCTGCCGGACACCGGCGTGCCGGCCGAACTGGTCCAGCGCCGCCCGGACGTGCGCCAGGCCTACAACCAGCTGCAGGCCGCCGACTCGGACCTGGCCGCCGCCATCAGCAACCAGTTCCCGCGCCTGACGCTCTCGGCTTCCGCTTCAACGCAGGACAACAGCGTCCAGGACCTGTTTGACAACTGGGCCACAACCCTGGCCGCCAACCTGGTTGCACCACTGATTGATGCCGGCCAGCGCGATGCCCAGGTGCGCCAGGCCCGGGCGGTACGCCGCCAGCGTCTGTACGATTACGGGCAGACCGTCCTTACCGCCTTCCAGGAGGTGGAAAACGCGCTGGTCCAGGAACGCAAGCAGCGCCAGGCGATAGAGCGCATCAAGCGCCAGCTGGAGCTTGCCGAGACCACTTACGGGCAACTCCGGCAACAGTATTTCAACGGGCAGGTCGGCTACATTGATGTACTGACCGCCCTGACCGACCGCCAGGACCTGGAGCGCAGCCTGATCAGCGCCCGGCGCCAGCTGCTGGAATACCGCATCGCCCTCTACCGGGCGCTGGCCGGCGGCCTTGACCTCCGAGAAGACTCTGCGAGAGAAACAGGATGAACGAACCGATCAACGACAGCGCAGCACGCCCGGAAACCGGCCGCGCCGGCCGCATCAAGACCGCGTTCATCTCCCTGGTGATACTGGTACTGGGGGCCGCCCTGGTATGGCTGGTATTCCGCACTGAACCCACTGCCACACGTGGGCCGGACACTGCACGGGAAACCGCGATGCTGGTGGACGTCACCACGGCCGAAAAGGGGGACTACCACCCGACCATCACCGCCATGGGCCAGGTCCGCGCCGCCCGGGAACTCACACTCAGGCCCCGGGTCAGCGGCCAGATTGTCGAGCGCGCCTCGGCGTTCACCCCCGGGGGCATGGTCGATGAAGGCGACATGCTGGTGCGGATTGATCCCGCCGACTATGAGGCCACCCTCCAGCAGCGGCGCAGCGAGCTGCGCCAGGCCCGTGCGGATCTGGACATCGAACAGGGCCGCCAGAATGTGGCGGAACAGGAATTCGAACTTCTGGGCGAGGAACTGGAAGGCACCAATAAGGCCCTGGTCCTGCGCCAGCCCCAGCTGGAGCAGGCCCGGGCACAGGTGGAGTCCGCCAAGGCTGCCCTCCGGCAGGCGCAACTGAATCTTGACCGCACGAGCGTCACCGCCCCCTTCAATGCCCGTGTGCTGAGCCGTGACATCAGTCTGGGCACCCAGGTCAATGCCGGCGAGGCGTTGGGGCGCCTGGTGGGTGTGGATGAATACTGGGTGGAGGCAACGGTGCCCCAGAGCGAACTCCCCTGGCTGCGGTTCGAGGAACGCAGTGGTGAGGCAGGCGCACCGGCCACCATCCGTAATGACAGTGCCTGGCCCCAGGGCCAGCATCGCGAGGGGCAACTGCAGCGCCTGGTGGGGGAGCTGAACGAAGACACACGGCTGGCCCGTGTGCTGATCACGGTTCAGGATCCGCTCGCCCTGGACGCCGACTCGCCCGACAAACCGCCCCTACTCATCGGCTCCTTTCTGAACACTGCCATTGAGGGAAGGGAGATCCAGGATGTGGTGCGCCTGGATCGTAACCATATCCGCCGCAATGACACGGTCTGGGTGATGGAGGACGGTGCGCTTTCCATCCGGGACGTGGCTATCGCCTTCCGTGATGCCGAATACGCCTACGTGAGCAAGGGCGTTGAAGACGGTGAGGCCATCGTCACCAGTGATCTGGCCACCGTGGTCGATGGCGCCGACCTGCGTACCGAAGAGGATGACGGATGAGCGGCGACCACAACAACGGAGGCTGGACCGGCCCCATTGCCTGGATGGCTCGCAATTCCATTGCTGCCAACCTGCTGATGGTCCTGCTTCTGGGCGGCGGCCTCTGGATGGCCTTTGAGCTTCAGAAGGAAGTATTCCCGGAATTCGAGCCGGATATCGTCCAGGTCTCCGTGACCTATCCCGGGGCCGCCCCCGAAGAAGTGGAACAGGGCATCCTGTTGCCGGTTGAGGAGGCCGTACAGGGGCTGGAGAACATCAAGGAGATGACCTCCACCGCCCGGGAAGGCACGGGCACCATCACCCTGGAGCTGATCAACGGTGCCAACCGCATGAAGGCGCTCCAGGATATTGAACAGGAAGTGGACCGGATCCGCACCTTCCCGGATGAGGCGGAAGAGCCCCGTGTCCGCCTGCAGAATCGCTCCCATGACGTCATGGAGCTGGTACTCTATGGCGACGTGGACATCTGGACCCTTCGCCAGCTCGGCGAGCAGGTCCGCGACCGGCTGCTGGCCGAGAACGGCATCACCCAGGCCACCATCAGCGATGTGCCGGACTACCTGACGGAAGTGGAAGTCCCCCGGCACCGGCTGCGGGAATACGACCTTACCCTGCAACAGATCGCCCAGCGCATCGAAGCCTCAGCCAAGGACATCCCGGCGGGCTCGGTGGCCACCGAAGGCGGTGACATCCTGCTGCGCATGGAGGAACGCCGCCTCTGGGCCGACGCCTACGAGGACATTGTCATCCGCAGCGATGCCTCCGGCGGCACCGTCACCCTGGGTGATATCGCCTCGGTCAGGGACGGCTTCGATGAAACCGGCTTCCACTCCCGCTTCAATGGCCTTCCCTCGGTGGAAATCGAGATCTTCCGCACCGGCACCCAGTCACCACTGACCGTGGCGGCTGCGGGCAAGGAGGTTATGGCGGAGCTGGATAAGACCCTTCCCGACGGTGTCAATCTGCGCATCGACAGCAACCGCGCGGAACACTTCGAGGACCGCATGACCATGCTCCTGGAGAACGGGATCCTGGCCATGGTGATCGTGCTGGTCATTCTCAGCCTCTTCCTGGAATACCGCCTGGCGTTCTGGATCATGATGGGCATGACCATCTCCTTCGTTGGCGGCATGCTGTTCCTGCCTCTGCTCGGGGTCAGCATCAACATGATCTCCATGTTCGGCTTCCTGGTGGTACTCGGGATCGTGGTGGATGACGCCATTGTGGTGGGCGAGAACATCTACGAGTACCGGGAACAGGGCATGGACTTCATGAGTGCCGCCATCCAGGGCACAAAGGACATCGCCGGGCCCGTCACCTTCAGCATCCTGACCAACATCGTGGCCTTCCTGCCGCTGCTGTTCATTCCCGGCGTGATGGGCAGTTTCTGGTGGCCCATGGGGGCGGTGGTGATCGTCGTGCTCGCCATCTCCCTGTTCGAGGCCCTGTTCATCCTGCCCGCCCACCTGGGGCACAGCGGCCGCGGCACCGTCACCGTCTACGGTCACGCGCTGCACAGCGTCCAGCGCGTGTTCTCGCGGGGCTTTGAGGGCGTAATCAACCGCTTCTACCGGCCCCTGCTCGATATCAGCCTGCGCTTCCGCTATGCCACACTGAGCATGGCGGTGGCGGTAATGGCCGTGGTGGGCTCCTACGCCATCAGCGATCACATGGGCATGATCATGATGCCGGAGGTGCCAGCTGACGAGATCGAGGCCGGCGTCACCCTCCCCGTGGGCACCACCACCCGCCGCGCCGGTGAGATCGCCATGCAGATCACCGAGTCCACCCAGCGCCTGTTTGATGAACACAACCTCGATGAGCACGCCGAAGGTATCAAGACCAACGTGCGCGGCGAACGGGCCATCGACGTGGAGATTGTCCTGCGCCCGGAGCATGAGCGCGGCATGAGCGTGAAGGAGATCGTGGATCTGTGGCGCAGCGAGATCGGTGACTTCCGCGGTATCGATCAGATCACCTTCGAAGCCGAACAGGGCCCGGGTTCCTGGCGGGATGACATCGCCGTGGACCTCAGCCACTCGGACATCGATGTGTTGGCCCGCGCCAGCGAGACCTTCCTCGAGCGCATGGAGGAATTCAGTTCCACCCGCGATGTCTCGGACAGCCACGCCGCCGGCAAGCCACAGCTGGATATGACGCTCAACGCCCAGGGGCGCGCACTGGGGCTCAGCCCCGCGGAGGTGGGGGACCAGGTTCGGGATGCCTTCTACGGCGCCGTGGCCCTGCGCCAGCTGCGCGGTACCAACGAGAACGAGATCCGCGTTCGTCTGCCTGAGCATGAACGCCAGGATCTGCGCCACCTGCAGGAATTCGTGGTCCAGATGCCCGAAGGCGGTGAAGTGCCCCTGATGGATGTGGCGGACAGCTCGATGGGCTCGGCTTTCCGGTCCATCGACCGTCGTGACGGCCGGCGCGTGATCACCGTGGGTATGGATGTGGAGCCCAAGAGCGACATTTCCCGGGTGCTGACCGCTATCCAGTCCGAGGTGCTGCCCCAGCTGCGCGCGGACTTCCCGGGCCTCACCTGGACATTCGAGGGCAGCCAGGCGGATCTCCGGGAGTCCACCAGCACCCTCTACGGCGCCTTCATGCTGGCCATGGGCGTGATCTATGCCCTGCTGGCCGTGGCCTTCCGCAGCTACATCCAGCCCGTCATCGTGATGCTGGCCATTCCCTTCGGCGCCATAGGCGCGATCATCGGCCACATGATCCTCGGGCTCGATATTTCCCTGGTCAGCATGATGGGCATCGTCGCGCTGTCGGGCGTGGTGGTGAACGACTCGCTGATCATGGTGGACTACGCCAACCGCCGGCGCGGCAACCGCACGGCTTTCGAGGCCATTTACGAGGCCGGTGTGCGCCGCTTCCGGCCCATCATGCTGACCACCATCACAACGTTCGGTGGCCTCACGCCCATCATCCTGGAGACTTCCCTGCAGGCCACCTACCTGATCCCAATGGCGGTCTCGCTCGGCTTCGGCATCATATTCGCCACCGCGCTGATCCTGTTCCTGGTGCCCTGCTTCTACCTGGTTCTGGAAGACCTGATGGCCACTATCCGGCGATACACGGGAACGGCCTGAGCCCGGCTCAGGCCTTGAGTTCCAGATGCAGGTTCACCGTCCTGAGCAGGCGCTCCCGGTCAATCCAGCCCACAACGCGATCACCCTCCATGACCGGCAGCTGGTTGAGGTTGTGCTCGGTCATGGTGGCAAGCACCTCGGTTGCCTCCGTCTCGGGGGCAACGCGTACCACCTGCTCGATGGGCGTCATGAGATCCGCGATCCGGAGCTCAGACCAGCGTTCACGGTCGGTGGTGCTGGTGTCACTGAGGCTGACCAGCCCCAGGACACGGTGCCCGTCATCCACCATGTAGGAACGCTGGCCTTCAGGGAGCACACGGCTGTGGATCCACTCTTCAACGGTTGTTGAGGGCGCCACACGCGGCACATCCGGAGCCGCCAGCGCCCCTGCCCGGATTCCGCGGAGCTGCTTCTGCAGGCTGAACTGCTGGCCGTGCCCTTCCGCCATGTTGAGCAGGAACCAGGCCAGCAGCATGAGCCAGAATCCGCCAAGCAGATTGCCCTCAACCAGAATGCGCCAGAGCCCCCAGGCGAACAGCCCATAGGCCACCAGTCGACCACCGGCCACGGCCGCGCGCATGCCCTTGCCGGCATCCCCTGTCATCTTCCACACGAGCGCCCGCAGCACACGACCACCGTCCAGCGGGAACCCGGGAACGAGGTTGAACACCGCCACCATCAAGTTGATTACGGCAAGCCAGCCCAGGCCGACAGCCCAGGACTCGGACACAGCCAGCCCGGAAAGTATCCCGAACGCAAGCGCCAGCACAAAACTCACGGCTGGCCCGGCGATGGCGATCCAGAACTCATCCTCGGCGCGTTCACTGTCCTTATCCAGCTGGGCGACTCCGCCGAATATGAACAGCGTGATTGCCCTCACCGGCACCCCCCGCCGGATGGCCACCAGGCTGTGGCCGAGTTCATGGGCGACGATCGAGGCAAAAAACGCAAGCGAAGTAAGCAGCGCAGTGACCACGGCCTGGCTGAACGACCAGGCCGCGAACTGATCCCTCAGCCCCGTGGTCATGGTGAACAGCAACAGCGCGAAGATGACCAGCCAGCTCGCGTGAAGCTCGATACGGATACCCCGGATGTGCCCAAGGGACATCACGGAACGGAACATACCCCTTGGCTCGTGCTGTGAATGATCCATGCGTTCTCTCTTAATCAGTAATGGGTCTGTTGTCTTTCAGGTGTGGGGGATCAGCCACCGAACATCAAGCCGACCCCCAGAATATAGAGCACCATGATCGCCACGCTCTCCGCGCCGATCCGCCCGAGGCCGTAGCGCTCCCGCCGGATCAGGCCCATGATCAGGATGGCGGCCATGACCAGCGTGAGTGCCACCCAGCGTTCCGTATCGGTGGTCATGGTGTGGTAGATGGAGCCCTCCCGGTAGGCAATGTCCGAGGCAGCCATGAAGAGCGTATCGAAGGCGTTGCCACCGATGATGCCGCCCACCGCCAGCGTCAGTGCCCCACGCCTGACCGCAGCCACCGAGGTTACCAGTTCCGGGATGGACGTGCTGACGGCGGTCAACAGGACCCCGACGATGGTCTGGCTCAGTCCCGCCTTGGTACTGATGGTGGTTGCTGCCGGTTCCAGCACCAGGCCCGCCGCCCCGAGGATTGCCATCAACAGCAGAAACTCCGTCCATAGCCGGGCCAGTGGCGGCAGCCGGTTCATGGCCTCGGGCTTGTCCTCGCGCGTATCCCGGGTAATCGAGGGGCGCCACATGGGTGATTCCCAGGCCCCCTGGATCAGTCGCGTGCCGTAGAGGTAGAAACCAATCAGGATCGGTGTGATGGGATGGATCCGCCAGACTGTGGCATCCGGCAGGGTCGGCGCCAGAAGGATCAACGCCAGAAGTCCGATCAGCAGTCCGTTCTGCATCATATTCGGGGCGGAAGCAGCGGCGTGTTCCAGGTTGGCGCGGCGATACACCATGTCTGCTATCGCCAGGAAAAAGGTCTGTACCGCGATGCCACCCAGGGCGTTGCTCACCGCCAGTTCCGGATGCCCCCGGTAAGCGGCCGTCACGGAGAGCACAGAGCCGGCCAGTGACGTTGCAGCCCCCAGAAGCACGGCGCCGGCAGTGGCCTCACCCAGCCCTGTCCGGTCGGCAAGCTGGTCCACCACGCGGGTAATGCGTGTTCCCGCAATGGCAATCACCAAGGCGCAGAGACTGAATACGACAATACTCTGCAGCAGCGTCCAGGTTTCAGGGTTGAGAATCGACACCGGCATTCTCCAGTTCCGGTAGCGCGTGCGCTTCCAGCAGGCGGTCCAGTTTCTGCGTGAACCCCGGACTTGAGGGGGGCGTCGGGTCGGCGGTTACAACGACGGTCAGATCCAGCCCGGGAACCACGTACAGCATCTGCCCACCATAGCCACGACCGTAGTGGGCCTGAAAGCCGTTGAGCGTGGTCGTAAACCAACCGTAACCGTACCGGTCGTCGGTATACCGTGATCGGCCCCGTTCTTTCCAGGATCGCTCGATCCAGTTGGCCGATAGCACCCGCGCACCCTCATGCAGGCCGCCATTGCGGTAGAGCTCGCCGATCTGCAGTAACTCCAACGGGGAGAGCCGCATGTCATTACCGCCGAAATGGATGCCCTGAGGGTCGGTGGGCCAATCCGGAATGCGGATGTTGAGGGGGGTGCCGAGCCAGCGGCGGGTGAGTGTCAGCAGGCTGTCCCCGGTAGCCTGAACCAGCGCTGCCGCTAGGATGTGATAGCTGCCGGTGGAATACAGCATGGGCCCACCGGGCTCCGCCACGAACTCCCGGCTGAGGGCGTAGTCCACCCAGTTGTCGCTGCTCACCCAGGCACCGTAATACTGCCCTGAGGTGCGCTGGAGACCGGCCTGCATGGAGAGCAGGTTGCCGACCGTCACCTCGTTGAGCCGTGAGCTGGCGCCCTCCGGTTCAGTCAGCAATTCAGTGATGGGCTGGTCGGTACCCTCGAAGACACCCCGATCAATGGCGATGCCCACCAAGGCGGAATGCACCGTCTTGCTCAGGGACTTGATGTTCACGGGCCGGTCGAGCGCCGGACCACGGAAGGTGCGCCCGTATACCACCTCCCCTTCCCTAGCGATCAGCAGGCTGCGGATGCGGTCCAGGCCGGAGGCGGCCCGGGTAAGCTCCGTCAGGCCGAGCTGGTCAATCGGTGCCTGTGCGGGCTGTGCCGGCGCAACACCGACCAGCAGCAACACCAGGCCCCCTGTCCAGACAACGTGCTTTCGATACACGCTACCACGCCCGGGCCTTATGAACCCACTCAGCCCCATCAGCATCACCTACGCGGACTCACACCGGTTCCGCCCATTTTCCTTGGCCGCATACAGCGCGAGATCCGCATGTCTCGCCACTTTGCTTGGCATCTCCTCACCATTGAATACGGCAATACCGAGGCTGGTGGTGATCGAAAGCGGCCCGGCACTGGTGTGGAATGGCATATCCGCCACAGCACGTCGCAGCTTCTCCGCCACTGGCTCGGCTTCATGCTGCCCGGCATCAGGCAGAAGCACCATGAACTCCTCACCGCCCCAGCGCCCCAGCTCATCCTCGGTTCGCAGTGCACCCTGAAGCCGCCGGGCCAGTTCCGTCAGTACCTCATCCCCTACATCATGGCCATGGGTGTCGTTAACATGCTTGAAATGATCCAGATCGGCCATGATCAGTGCGTAGGAGGCGTCCTGTCTCAGGCAGCGGGCATGCTCCGCTTCAAGCCGGGCGTCAAAGGCACGCCGATTGACCAGACCGGTTAGGATGTCGGTGCTGGCGCTCTGTTCGAGCTCCTGACGCGCCATAAAGGCCTCAAGTCGTACCCGGTAAAGCACTTCCGACACCACCAGACCAATCGCCATCATGATCAGCGGGTGAAACAGCAGGAGAAACACCTCAACCGGCGCCAACGATGCGCGCATCACTACGACAGCCATTGCCACAAGCGGCACACCATAGACCAGAATCAGATCTCTGGCGCCAGCCGTTGCCAGTACCGCAACCAGTGCGATAACGACAACCAGCCCTTTACTCAGGTAGGCATAGGGGCCATCCGGCTCCAGAAGATGGTCCGCGACCATGCCGGCCATCATGACCATGCCTGACAGCGCATACAGGATCAGCATCGCTCTTGGCCAGAAGCCATCCGGCACACGCCAGCGCAGAACCAGAATGCCTATGGCCGCCACCAGAGGCAGAATCCGCCAGCCCAGATGGTTCCACCAGTGATCCTGCACCCCCAGCTGTGGCCAAAGCTCAACCAACTGGAAGAAAGGAACGATGATCAACCCCATCAGGGCGGAGACAACGGCAAAGCGCCGCGCCAGAAGACGCTGATAATCGTGGAACGCCTCCCGCCATTCGACTGGCAGAAGCTTATACCGATAACGCACTGCACGACCACTAATAGCTAAACAGGAATGCATCAGCCTGGCTGACCTCAATGTTTCCGAGCAGGTGGATTATGTGCCCTTTCACCGCTCTCATCCAAGAGCATGGCTATCATAAGCGGGGCCTGCCCGCATCCGTGGTATCCAAACACCGCGACGATCAGCCTGTTATAGTCTGATCAAAGAACTGACAGGCTGGAGCCAGACATGTCGCAGAATATAAACCTAAACGAACGGGTTGAGCATATCCGTGACCAGACCCCGCTGGATGCCGCCGAGGAGCTGGTGCGACTGCCCGCCGATGATATCCAGTTCATTCTCTCTGGGCTGCCCTCGGAGCAGGCAGTCACCATAGCCTCCCATATGGGCGAAGCGGCCGCGCCGGGCGAGGCGGCCACCCGTGCTGTGCTCTCAGGCATGGAAGAAACCATCGGGGAACTGATGACAGGCCCGACGGCAACGCTGCCGTCGGACTACACCGTCGCCGAAGCTCTGACCTTCATGGTGAAAAGCTCTGATGTCTCCGGGATCAGCTACATGTTCGTGACCGACGCGGATCGCCTGGTGGGTGTTGTGGGGATGCGCGACCTGATCCTGGCCAAGCCCTCCGAAACCCTGGCCAGCATCATGGTCGGCGAGCCCTTCGCCTTCCGACAGGACACGCCGCTCGATGAGGCGATCGACGAAGTGCAACAACGCCACTACCGCATTTACCCGGTGGTGGACGATCAGCAGCGCGTGGTGGGCGAGGTGCGCGGCTGGAAGCTGTATGAGCGCCTCGCCTCGGAGCTCAGCGCCCAGGCTGGCTCCCAGTATGGTGTGGCGAAGGAAGAGCAGATCAACACGCCGGTGTTCGCCGCCTTCCGCATGCGCCACCCCTGGCTCCAGGTGAACCTGATCACCGCCTTCGCCGCCGCGTTCGTGGTCGGGATGTTCGAGAGCACCATCGCGCAGATCGTTGCCCTGGCTGCCTTCCTGCCGGTGCTCGCAGGCCAGAGTGGCAACACCGGCTGCCAGGCGCTGGCGATCACCCTGCGCGGCATCACTCTGGGCAAGATACAGGACTATCCCATCAGCCGATTGCTGCGTAAGGAGATCCTGCTGGGCGCGCTCAACGGTGCCGCCGTGGGCGTGATCGCCGGCGTTGCCATGTTTGCCTATGCGGTTTCCACCGATTCCGCCAATCCGGCCATGCTCGGCTTCGTCATCTTCATCGCCATGATCGGCGCCTGTATGGGCAGCGGTATCTTCGGTGTCGCCGTGCCGTTGCTGTTGCAGCGCTTCGGAGCGGATCCGGCCACCGCCAGCAGTATTTTCCTGACCACCTTCACCGACATCATCGGCATGGGCCTGATGCTGTTCCTGGCTTCCACGCTGGTGTTGTAGCGGCGCCGGCTCTAGCCTGCCTGGCCGTCGCAGTAAGCACGTGTCACCGGATGGGATGAGTTGACGAAGATGGCCTCGCGGGAGCCGGTTTCCACCACACAGCCACAGCCTTCGTCGACCCAGCACACCGTCACCGAATCCGCGATCCGGCGTGCCTGGGCCAGATTATGGGTCACCATCAGGATGGTGTAGCGGCCCTTGAGGGTGCGGATCAGGTCCTCGATGGTCTCGGTGGCGATGGGGTCCAGCGCGGAGCAGGGTTCGTCCAGCAGAAGGACATCCGGCTCCATCGCCAGCATCCGGGCCAGGCAGAGCCGCTGCTGCTGTCCGCCGGAGAGCGAGAGCGCCGGAGCGTTCAGGCGGTCCCGAACCTCCTCCCAGAGCCCGACCCAGCGCAGGCTCTCCTCGACCCGTTCATCCAGGTCGCGCCTGCGGCGCATGCCGTGCTCCCTAAGAGGAAAACGGATGTTCTCGGCGATGGACAGCGGGAAGGGGTTGGGCTGCTGGAACAGCATGCCCACCCGGCGCCGCAGGGTGTCGGTGCGCGTTTCCGGATCGTGAACGGCCAGGCTGCCGATGCGGATGTCGCCCTGAACCCGGCAGCCGGGCACCGTATCCGTCAGGCGGTTGATGCTGTGCAGGAGGCTGCTCTTGCCACAGCCGCTGGGGCCGACCAGCGCCATGAGCTGCCCGGGCTCGACCTTCAGTGCGGCCCGGTTGATGGCGCACTGGTCCCCGTAGAAGACACTCAGCTCATCAATGTGAATGGCCGGCTGTCGGGGTAATGAGGCATCTGCCAGGGTCATCGTGGTCACTCCTTCCAATCCATCATCCGCCCAGTGCCAGCATGCGCTTCTGCCACACCCGGGCACTGTAGTGCAGCCCCAGTGTCGTGAGCAGGATCAGCGCAAGCAGCAGCAGGGCCGTTGCGGAAGCCCGTTCGAGGCCGCCGGTGACATTGGCGGCCAGGTCATAGATGTGGACCGACAGCGCCCGGCCTGAGTCCGTCACCGCGTCCGGCATACGCATGACGTAGCCGGCCGTGAACAGCAGCACAGCAGTCTCGCCAAGCGCGCGCCCGGTCGCCAGCACCACCGCCGCCGCCAGCCCCGGCGCGGCACTGGGCAGGACCACGCGCCCCAGCATGCCAGTCTTTGTCAGTGCCAGCGCCCGGCCGGCATCCCGATACCGCACGTCCACCGCCGCCAGGGCCTGCTGACTGGTCCGTACCAGCAACGGCAGCACCATGCACGCCAGTGCCAGGCCTCCCGAGAGAATCGAGAACCCCATGCCCAGGGTGATCGCGAAGACCTGGTACCCGAAGAGCCCGAACACGATCGAGGGCACGCCGCTGAGGATGTCGAGGCTCAGCCCGATCCAGCGGGACGCAGCCGATCCCGGGGACAACCACTCACTCAGGAAAACGGCACAGCCAAGCCCCACCGGCACGGCCGCCGCCATGCACACCAGCAGGATCCAGCCGGTGGAGACCAGCAGCGGTGCCACACCCCCTGCCCGGCCGGCATCCCGCGGGGCCTCCAGCAGGAAATCCAGCCCCAGGTGCGGCAGCCCCAGCTGGAGCAGGTCCAACAGCATGGTGCCCAGCGGCAGCACCATCAGCAGGACCAGGCAGATGCCGGCGGCCATAAAGATCGGATCGCGCATGCCCCTCATAGGTTGCCCGCTCCCCGCTGGATCAGGCCCATCATAAGCGCCACCGCCACAAGCAGCAGCAGGCCGCTGAGGTAGAGTACTTCCAGGTGAAGCCCGGAGGCATAGCCCATCTCCAGTGCGATGTTCGCGGTTATCGTACGAACGGGCGCCGTCAGCGAATCCGGCCAGCGGATCACGTTCCCAGCCACCATCAACACCGCCATGGTCTCGCCCAGGGCGCGCCCGAACTGCAGCACGATGCCGCTCACGATGGCCGCTCTGGCCCGGGGCCAGAGCACGCTCCGGAAGCTGCCCCAGCGCGACAGCGCCAGAGCCCGCGCCGACTGGAGTGCCTGGTCCGGAATCTGGCTGAGCGCCGCGTCGGTGACCAGCACGCTCAGAGGCAGGATCATCAGGGCCAGAACGAGGATCGCGGTCAGCATTACCGCACCGGGCGGCGCCACGGTATTCACCAGCGGAACCAGTGTAATCAACCCCCAGAGGCCATAGACCACCGAGGGGATCCCCGCCATCAGCCCCTGAAGGGTGCGCAGCCCACCGCGGAGCCAGCCCGGGGCCGCCAGATGCATCCAGGCCCCCAGAACCACCCCTGCTGGGCCCGCGATCAGGAGGGCACCGGCACTGGTCAGAAGGCTGGCCGCCAGCATGGAGGCGAGCCCGAAATCCCCGCCCGAAGGAGACCAATGCGCGCTCAGCAGCCATTCGGACACGGGTACCCGGGTCAGCGCCGGCCAGGCCGCCCGCGCCATCTCCGCCATGATCAGAAGCAGCACAGCAGCGGCGCAGATCGCCATCAAGCCGCTCAG